>NZ_JASLFG010000016.1:0-65539 GCF_030150775.1 Aquitalea sp. | reverse complement strand
CGCCGGACTCTCGCAACGCGAACTTGCCAAACGGGCAGGCGTGACAAACGGCACGATCTCGCTGATCGAGCAGAATCGCGTCAGCCCATCGATCAGCTCCCTGAAGAAAGTGCTGGAGGGCATGCCCATGACCCTGGCCGATTTCTTCACTTTTGATGTAGAGCCGCAACAGCCGCGTGTGTTTTATCAGGCCAAGGAGCTGCCCAATCTGGGCAATGATCAAATCAAGCTGCTGCTGGTTGGCACTGCCCACGAACGCCGTGACATTGCCATTCTGAAAGAACATTACGAACCGGGTGCCGACACCGGTCCGGACATGCTGATGCACGAAGGCCAGGAAGGCGGCGTCATCATTGCCGGCTCGATAGAACTCACGGTCAACAATGAAACCCGTGTCCTGGGCCCGGGCGACTCTTACTATTTCGACAGCAAACTGCCGCACCGCTTCCGCAATACCGGCAAGCAAGTCTGTGAAATTGTCAGCGCCAGCTCGCCGCCCACATTCTGATTGACGGTTGCCAGCCACGAGCAACCGGGATCACCGCATATAACACCAGGAGAACACCAATGGCTCGTACCCATGCACAGTGGAAGCAGTTTGCTGCCGAACTCAATATCGAAGGCCGCGCCTTCATCAACGGCAGCTATACCGCTGCTGCGGATGGCAAGACTTTCGACTGCATCAACCCGGCCAATGGCCAGAAGCTGGCGGACATCGCCTGCTGCGGCGAGGCCGAGGTCGAGGCTGCCGTCAAGGCCGCCCGCACTGCCTTTGATTCCGGTGCATGGTCCGAGCTGGCACCGCTGGCACGCGGCAAGATCCTCAAGCGCTTTGCCGCGCTGATCCGCGAACATGGCGACGAGCTGGCCCTGCTGGAAACCCTGGACATGGGCAAGCCGATTGGCGACTCCACCACCGTGGACGTGCCGGGCGCAGCCTACTGCGTGGAATGGTTTGCCGAGGCCATCGACAAGATCGGCGGCGAAGTGGCCCCGGTCGATCCGAAACTGGTGGGCCTGGTTACCCGCGAAGCCATTGGCGTGGTAGCCGCCGTGGTGCCGTGGAACTTCCCCATCCTGATGGCCAGCTGGAAATTCGGCCCGGCGCTGGCTGCGGGTAACGCCGTCATCGTCAAGCCGTCGGAAAAATCCCCACTCACCGCCATTCGTCTGGCACAGCTGGCCAAGGACGCTGGCATCCCCGACGGTATCTTCCAGGTGCTGCCGGGTGCAGGTGAAGTCGGCAAGGCACTGGCGCTGCACATGGATGTGGATTGCCTGGCCTTCACCGGTTCCACCGGCGTGGGCAAGCTGATTGCCGGCTACGCAGCGCAATCCAACCTCAAGCGCGTGTGGCTGGAACTGGGTGGCAAGTCGCCCAATATCGTGCTGGAAGACTGCGCCGATATCGCCAAGGCCGCCCGCACCGCCGCCGGTGGCATTTTCTTCAATATGGGTGAAATGTGCACCGCCGGTTCACGTGTGCTGGTGCACAGCAAGGTGAAGGAACAATTCCTGGCTGAATTCAAAAAGGCAGCGGAAGGCTGGTATCCGGGCGATCCGCTGGACCCGGCCACCAGCATGGGTGCCATCGTGGACAAGATCCAGTACGACAAGGTGCTGTCCTACGTGGACAAGGGCATCAGCGAAGGTGCCGGCCTGATCTGCGGCGGCAAGGCCACCCACACCGACCGGGGCCTGTTCATCGAACCCACCGCCTTTGACTGCCCGCGCCCGGACATGACCACCTGCCGCGAAGAAATCTTCGGGCCGGTGCTGTCGGTGATCACCTTCGACACCATCGACGAGGCCGTGCGCATCGCCAATGACTCCGAATACGGCCTGGCTGCCGCGGTATGGACTGCCAACGTGACTACCGCGCATCAGGTATCACGCCGCCTGCGCGCCGGTACGGTATGGGTGAACTGCTACGACGAAGGCGGCGATATGAACTTCCCCTTCGGCGGCTTCAAGCAGTCGGGTAATGGTCGCGACAAGTCACTGCACGCGCTGGAAAAATACACCGAACTGAAGAGCACGCTGATCAAGCTGTAAACCGATCCGGCTTGTTGTAAACATGCGGGCCTTTGCCAGTGGTGGCGAAGGCCCGTTTTGCCGTGCAGGCCCGCGGCAGACTTACAAGGTGTACTGCTGGATGATGCCGATTTGTTTTTCCGCCAAGGACAGTAATTGCCCTGCATTACGCGCTGCATCTGCAGCGCTAACGGATGACGCCTCCGCCATTTGCACCACCTGTTCAATACGCTGGGCAATACTGTTGGCCGCCAACCCCTGCTCGGTAATGGAAATGGCCATTTCTTCTACCATTTTCACGGTATTTCCAGTGGCATCGCCAATTCTGCCGATGGCCTGATCGGCGTCATCCGCTCTTGAAACACCCATCCGCGCCAACTCCTCGGCTACTTTCATCTGCTCGGTTGCCTGGGTGGACTTCTCTCGCATGGCATTGATGGTTTGTGAGATCTCCTGCGTGGAAACCGCGGTACGTTCCGCCAGCTTGCGTACTTCGTCGGCCACCACGGCAAAACCTCGGCCCAACTCGCCCGCGCGCGCCGCCTCTATTGCAGCATTCAAGGCCAACAAATTGGTCTGGTCGGCGATATCCTTGATCACCAGCACCACAGTATTTACTGTACCGCTATAGTTTTCCAATTCCCGAATGCTGACTCCGGACTTTTCCACAGCCTGAGAAATTTCACGTATATCCTGAATGGTCTGGGTAATGGTGGCCGAGCCTTGATGCGCCAGCGTTCCAGCCTCCTGCCCCAGATTGCGCGCATGCGTGGCACGTTCGGCAATATGGTTCACCGCAACCGTCATTTGTTCGATCGAAGCGGCCATACTGGCAGAAGCTTCACTTTGCTGATTGGATGCAGAGGATACTTCTTTAGCAGACTGACTGAACTCTTTGGAAGAAGTCATCACGGCACGGGCACTGGTCTGCATTTCGCCAAAGTTATGATGCAGATTCTCAATCAGTGCATTCACGGTATTCAGCACCTCACAGACCTCATCCCTACCCTTTCGCACATGGCGCACGGTGAGATTCTTATCCTTATTTAACTGATAAATAACGGATTTCATTTCAGCCAAGCCACCAGCGATAGCCCGATAAACATTTAAATATACAAGCGACAATATCAGAAAAGAAATTCCGGCAACTGAAGAGAGTATAAGCACATTGCGGGCCGAGGCTGATGCATCCTCGTGTTGAATATTCTCCGCAATTTTCATATTGTAGGCAACATGCTCACGAATAGCGCGCATAAATGCCTCGGCCGCCATCTTGACATCCCCAGTCAAAAAATGGCCAAGGGCAATACCTCGCCCGGTTGCCGTAGCCTCCAGCGCGAGTGCAGACAGCACCGCCTTATTATAACGATCAAATGTCTCCTCATCCTTCAAAAGCAGTATCTTATCCTGCTGGTCGTATATATCATTTTTTTCATACCGGTCCAGCGCCTGCTTTAGCTGCACGGCTGAAGATTGAAACATCTGTAGCAGCTTTTTTCGCTCTTCAGTAGAATCAACCAATAGCGTTTTATTGGCATCAGTGCGCATTTCGACAAATGCATCAATAGCGCCATTCAGATCTTTGACCGATGGCAGCAGATTATTCAACGCATCATCCAGTCTGCGATCTGCCATTTTTTCAAAACTGATTGCCATTACGACCAGAATCAGCATGGTCAACACTGAAACCAGAATGGACATTAACAATCTTGATGAGAGCTTCATCAAACACCTCAGACATTTGGTGGTAAATATCTTGCTTATAGCACCCCCATCATTAGCTTCAAGCAACGCCACACAAGTCAATCTTGACCTTTAGTACAGGTTAAAATATCAGCAAATAAATCGCCATAAACTATGTGAATTTATTCAGACCAATCACATTGAATGTATTTCACTCTTAATGACCGCAGCCATTAATAAAACGCAATTCATAATACCAATAAAAAAGGCGCTTCTGCAGAAGCGCCCAGGCACAACATCATCATTCATTATTCATTTAATACTGCAATCCATCTTATGGCATATAGCGCCAACACCGGACGTGGCGCCAGACCTGTCAAGTCATGGAGAAAATCGTCAAACTTGTGCTGCCATATTCAAAGCCAGCGCCTCGGCCACACGGATGCCATCCACACCAGCGGATAAGATACCGCCGGCGTAGCCAGCACCTTCACCGGCAGGATACAGGCCCTTCACGTTCAGGCTTTGCAAATCCTCACCACGGGTGATGCGTAGCGGCGAGCTGGTGCGGGTTTCCACCCCGGTCAGCACGGCATCGTGCATGTCGTAGCCGCGAATCTTCTTGCCAAACTCTGGCAGCGCCTCGCGCATGGCGGCGATGGCAAAGTCCGGCAGCGCGCTGGACAGGTCGGTCCAATGCACGCCAGGCTGGTAGGACGGTTCCACCGAACCGACTGCGGTAGAGGCGCGGCCAGCCAGGAAATCGCCCACCAGTTGGGCCGGGGCCTCGTAAGTACTGCCGCCCAGCACATAGGCGTGGCTTTCCAGCGCGCGCTGGAAGGCAATGCCCGCCAGTGCACCGCCTGGGTAGTCTTCCGGGTTGATGCTGACCACCATGCCGGAGTTGGCATTGCGCTCGGCACGGGAATACTGGCTCATGCCATTGGTTACCACGCGGCCTTCTTCCGAGGTGGCTGCAACCACCTGACCACCCGGACACATACAGAAGCTGTAAACCGCACGACCGTTGCTGGCGTGGTGCACCAGTTTGTAATCCGCCGCCCCCAGAATGGGGTGACCAGCATATTTGCCCCAGCGCGCCTTGTCGATCAGGGCTTGCGGGTGTTCGATACGGAAGCCCACCGAGAACGGCTTGGCCTCCATGAACACACCGCGCTGATGCAGCATCTCGAAGGTATCGCGTGCGCTATGGCCCAGTGCCAGAATCACGTGGTCGGCCTCGATCTGGCTGCCATCAGCCAGCGTCAGGCCACGGATGTGGCCATTGTCGATGTGCAAATCGGTCACGCGTTGCTGAAAGCGGATTTCACCGCCCAGCGCCTCGATTTCCGCCCGCATCTTCTCCACCATGCTGACCAGGCGGAAGGTGCCGATATGGGGCTTGGCGATGAACAGGATTTCCTCTGGCGCGCCGGCCTTGACGAACTCGGTCAGCACCTTGCGGCCCAAATGGCGCGGATCCTTGATCTGACTGTACAGCTTGCCGTCGGAGAAAGTACCAGCCCCACCCTCACCAAACTGCACATTGGATTCCGGGTTCAGCACATTCTTGCGCCACAGGCCCCAGGTATCCTTGGTACGTTCACGCACTTTCTTGCCGCGCTCCAGCACGATGGGCTTGAAGCCCATCTGCGCCAGCAGCAAGGCAGCCAGCAGGCCACAGGGACCAAAACCCACCACCACCGGACGCTTGGCCAGCGTGGCCGGGGCTTGGGTGACAAAGTGATAGCTGGTATCCGGCGTGGGCAGCACATGGACATTGCCCTTGAAACGGGCCAGCAGCCTGGCTTCGCCTTCCACTTCCATATCGATGATGTAGGCCAGGCTCATCACGCCACGGCGGGCATCATAGCTGCGCTTGAATACGGTGTAGTTTTTCAGCTCGGCTGGCTTGATGCCGAGAAAGGCCACAATGGCCTCGGTCAGTTCTGCTTCGCTGTGATCCAGCGGCAGTTTGAGTTCGGTAATGCGTAACATGCTGATTCCAATGCGCAGGTTGCTGTCTATTCAACAAGGGCCGTATTGTAGGAGGGACGTCCGGCAAAAGCAAAACCGGCCCAGGGGGCCGGTGTAATCTGCCAGAAAACGGCGCTGGCTCAGTCGCGGAAGTTGTTGAACTGCAGCGGCACACCGTTTTCCTTGTCGTCAGCAATCTCCTTGCGCAGCAGGGCAATGCATTCCTGCAGCAGATCACGCTTGGCACCGGACACGCGCACCGCTTCGCCCTGAATGCTGGCCTGCACCTTCAGCTTGGCATCCTTGATGATACGGACGATCTTCTTGGCCATTTCGGTTTCCAGGCCTTCCTTCACGGTCAGCACTTTTTTCACCTTGTTGCCGCTCACCTTTTCCAGCTTGCCATATTCCAGGCTGCGGACATCCACGTTGCGCTTGGACAGCTTGCTCACCAGGATGTCGTTGACCTGGTCCAGCTGGAATTCGGCATCGGCATACAGGGTGATTTCCTTGTCGGTCTGCTCGATGCGGGAATCACTGCCCTTGAAATCGTAGCGGGTGGAGACTTCTTTATTGGACTGCTCGACGGCATTGCGCACTTCTACTTTATTGACTTCGGAAACGATATCAAAAGACGGCATGGCTGGATCCTGTAAGGCATGTAGATCTGAATGGCGCAATTCTAGAGATTGCGCACGCCCTTGTCACTCGCCAGCCTGCGCACTGCCCTCGCCCAGCCGCACACGCATGGCTTCCACCTCCTGCAGGCGGTTGCTGATCGTTCCCCAGTAACGGGTATTGATGGCGGCAATCACCGCATCCACCAGCAGCATCAGCGGGGTATTGCTGTCCCAGCCGGAAGGACCGGCAGTATGCGCGGCCAGGGTGAAACGTGCCACCCGGGAAACCGGTGACAGCCACTGATCGGTAAACAGCAGCACATTGACTTTACGCTGGGCGGCCATCTCGGCAATGCTCAGCGCGCCATCCCAGTAACGACGGATATCAAAGATCACCAACACATCGTGCTTGCCCATGTCCACCAGCGAATCCGCCCAACTGGACGGCAGGCCGCGCAGGTGCACCACGTCGGCGCGTACTACTTTCAGGTGGTGGCACAGATAGGCAGCCAGCGGGTCGGTCAGCCGCCCGCCCAGCAGCCAGATGCGGTGCTTGCGCTCACCCAGCATGTCGACCACGCCATCGAATTCGGCCCGCGGCAAATGGGCCACCGTCTGCTGCATCAGCTGGGCCACCTTGCTGGCATAAGCCACCAGAAAATCGTGATCACCCTGCAACTGGGCCGGATCATGCCGCACCAGGGGTGACTGCAGCCGTACTTCCAGTTCGTCGCGCAGGGCAGTCTGGAAGGCGGTATAGCTGTCATAGCCCAGCTTGCTGATCAGCCGCAGTACGGTCGGGCCGCTGACATCCGCCCGTGCTGCCAGCTGGGCAATGGTTTCCAGTCCGGCCACCGGATAGTTGGCCAGCAACACCCTGCCCACCTTGCGTTCGGTTGGGGTCAGGCTTTCGAACAGGCTGCGGAGCTCTTCCGCAATGGACCGCTGATGATTCAAGGCTTTCTCCACAATCAGGCCATGACTGACAAGCCGTTGTTATCAATGTCCAACTTCGGCAAAAAACGCATACATCCCGCTGATGATACCAGCCATCGTGCTTTCAGCCGCATTGTGTCATTGCTTCCACATTGCATAGCACAATCTAATTTTTATTACATTTTCTACTTGATTGACAAATTTCTAACGAACAATACTGTGCGCAACAGGAGGAAGACAGCACCTGCCACCCCCCAACACCAGCGCAAGGAGCAATCATGGATGCTCGGCATGTGAAGACAATGGCGGATTTGAAAACCCTGATCGAACAGCGCCAGCTGCGCCAGATCAAGGTTGGCCTGGTTGATATCGATGGCGTGATGTGCGGCAAATATATGTCGCGTGACAAGTTCCTGTCCTCGCTGGAGGGCGGCTTTGGCTTCTGTGACGTGGTCTTCGGCTGGGATGTGGGGGACAAGCTGTACGACAACACCCTGCTGACCGGCTGGGGGCGCGGCTATGGCGATGCGCAGATCCGCCTGATCCCCGAGTCCTGCCGCGAACTGCCGCTGGAAGACAATATGATTTTCGTGCAGGGCGAGGTGGTGGGCCGGCTGGAAGGCCTATGTCCGCGCGGCGTGCTGCGGCGGGTGGTAGAGCGGGCCCGCACCATGGGCTTCGAGCCGATGGCCGGTTTCGAGTACGAATTCCTGGTTACCGACGAAAGCCATGAGGCATTACAAAGCAGGCTGTACCAGCAGCCCAAGCCACTGGGCAGCGGCGCATTTGGCTACTCAGTGCTGCGCAACTCGGTGAATACCGAGTTCTATCGCGGCCTGCTGGATCTGTGCGAGCAGATGAACATGCCGATCGAGGGCTTTCACGAGGAAACCGGCCCCGGCGCACTGGAAGCCGCCCTCACCGTGGATCACGCCATGACCGCTGCCGACAACGCCGTCTGCTTCAAGACCTTCTCCAAGGTACTGGCCGAAAAACAGGGACGCATGGTCTGCTACATGGCCAAGTGGAATGAAGAACACTCCGGTCAGGGCGGGCACATCCATATTTCACTGAAAGACCGCGACGGCCACAGCGCCTTCCACCAGGCTGGCCACGAACACAATATCAGCGACACCATGCGCCATTTCATTGGCGGCATCCAGAAACTGATGCCGCAGTTCATGAGCCTGGCCGCTCCCACCATCAACAGCTTCCGTCGGCTGGTGCCCGGTTACTGGGCCCCCACCAGTGCGCTATGGGGCGTGGACAACCGTACCGTAGCCATTCGTGCCATCCCGGGCAGCAGCAAGTCGCAGCGGGTGGAGTACCGCCTGCCCGGTGCCGACACCAATCCCTATCTGGCCTTGGCCAGCGGCCTGGCTGCCGGGCTGTACGGCATCGAGAACAAGATAGAACCGGAAGAAGCCGTCACCGCCAACGGTTACCTGATGCAGGCACCACCCCATCTGCAGCTGCACCGCACCCTGTGGGATGCCGCCCAGGCACTGCGCGGCTCGGCCGCGGCGCGTGACTGGTTCGGCGATGATTTTGTCGATCACTTTGCCGCCACCCGCGAGTGGGAAGAACGCGAGTTCCAGCGCCATGTGACGGACTGGGAATTGAAACGCTACTTCGAGATCATCTAAATGAGCACCTCATTCGCTGTCACCACCCCGCTGGACGGCTCCATCCTGCTGGAACGCCCCTACGCCACCGCCGCCCAGACCCAGGCAGTTCTCAATGCGGCCTGCGCCGCGCAGCGCGGCTGGCGACATACCGCGCTATCTGAACGCAAGGCGCTGATAGGCAAGGCGGTGGACTGGCTGGTTGCCAATAAAGACCGCTGTGCCGATGCCATCACCCGCCAGATCGGCCGCCCCATCAGCCAGTCACCGGGCGAGCTACGCGGACTGGAAGAGCGGGCCCGTTACATGCTGGACATCGCCGAACAGGGCCTGGCCGATATCCAGCCTACCGCTAAAGCAGGTTTCCAGCGTTTCATGCAGCGCGAGCCGCTGGGTACGGTACTGGTGCTGGCACCGTGGAACTACCCCTTCCTCACCGCCATCAACACCATCGTGCCGGCACTGGCCGCCGGCAATAGCGTCATCCTCAAGCACTCATCGCAAACCCCACTGGTGGCCGAGTTGTTCCAGCAAGCCTTCGATGCCGCTGGCTTGCCGGCTGGCGTGTTCCAGAGCCTGCATCTGGATCATGCCGCTACCCTGCGGCTGGTGGCGGCTCCGCAGATCGACTTTGTCGCCTTTACCGGCTCGGTAGCCGGCGGCCATGCCGTGCAGCAGGCAGCCAGCACCCGTTTTATCGGCGTGGGGCTGGAGCTGGGCGGCAAGGACCCGGCCTATGTACGCGAAGATGCCGATCTGGCCAGTGCCATCGAAAACCTGGTAGACGGTGCATTTTTCAACTCCGGGCAATCCTGCTGCGGCATAGAGCGCATTTATGTGCACCACAGCCACTACCAGGCCTTTGTCGATGGCTTTGTCGAACTCACCAAGGCTTACCGCTTTGGCAATCCGCTGGATGCCAGCACCAACCTCGGCCCCATGGTGCGCGACAGTGCCGCCAGTTTTGTACGCAGCCAGATTGCCGATGCGATGGCTGCCGGGGCGCGGGCGCTGATTCCGGTCAGCCATTTTGCCGCAGATGCCCCAGGCACTGCCTACCTGGCCCCGCAGGTGCTGGTGGACGTGCATCACGGCATGAGCGTGATGCGTGACGAAAGCTTTGGCCCGGTGATCGGCATCATGCCGGTGGATTCCGATGCCGAAGCCGTGGCCCTGATGAACGACAGCGTCTATGGCCTGACGGCATCGCTGTGGACCCAGGACAGCGCCGCCGCCATCCGCCTGGGGCAGGAAATTGCCACCGGCACCGTATTCATGAACCGCTGCGACTACCTGGACCCAGCCCTGGCCTGGACCGGGGTCAAGGACACCGGCCACGGCATCTCGCTATCGGTGCTGGGCTACCAGCAGCTCACCCGCATCAAGTCCTTCCATCTCAAGGGGTAGATCATGCAATTGCAAGGTAACTGGAACTATCCGACCAGCATCCGCTTTGGTGCCGGCCGCGCCAGCGAGCTGCCAGCACTGTGCCAGCAACTGGGCATGCGCCGACCGCTACTGGTCACCGACCCCGGACTGGCCCGCCTGCCGCTGATAGCAAAACTGCTGGAATACCTGCACGCGGCCGGGCTGGAAACTACCGTTTTCAGCGATATGCGTCCCAACCCGGTGGGCCGCGATGTCTACGCCGGCATCCATGCTTATAAGGAAGGCCGGCATGATGGCGTGATTGCGGTGGGCGGCGGCAGCGCGCTGGATGTGGGCAAGGCCATTGCCCTGATGGTGGGACAGGATCGCCCGCTATGGGATTTCGAGGATGTGGGCGACAACTGGCTGCGGGTGAATGTGGCCGGCGTGGCCCCCACCATCGCCATTCCCACCACCGCCGGCACCGGCTCGGAAGTGGGCCGCGCCTCGCTGATCATCGATGAGGAGGACCACCGCAAAGTCATCATCTTCCACCCGTCCATGCTGCCACGGCTGGTGCTGGCCGACCCGGAACTCACCACCGGTCTGCCGCCACATCTGACGGCAGCCACCGGCATCGATGCCTTTGTGCACAATTTTGAAGCCTATTGCTCACCGTTTTATCACCCGCTAGCCCAGGGTGTGGCACTTGAGGGCATGAAGCTGGTGCACGACTGGCTGCCCGCCGCCTATGCTGACGGCCACAATATCGAGGCGCGCTCGCACATGCTGGCCGCCTCCATCATGGGAGCCACCGCCTTCCAGAAAGGGCTGGGCGGCGTACATGCGCTGGCCCACCCCATCGGTGCGGTATTCGACACCCATCACGGCCTGGCCAATGCCATCCTGCTGCCCTATGTGATGGTGCGCAACCACAGCGCCATTGCCGAGCGGCTGACTGCCGCCGCGCGCTATATCGGCCTGAGCGATTGCAGTTTCGACGGTTTCCTGGCCTGGATACTGTCCTTGCGCAGTGAGCTGGGCATTCCCCATACGCTGGGGCAGATCGGCATTCCGCTGGAGCGAGCCAGCGAGATCGGCCGCATGGCCAAGGCTGACCCCAGCGACGGCGGCAATCCTCTGGCGCTACAGGCGGCGGACTACAGCGCCATCTATCTGGCAGCAGTGGAAGGCAGGCTGTCATGAAGCCCCCGCTGATCGGCCTGACCACCTACCCTGCCGGCCAGGGCTACGGCTACCACACCCCGGTGGATTACGTGCATGCCGTAGTGAGGGCTGGTGGTGTGCCGGTACTGCTGCCGCCGGTGGGCGA
Source organism: Aquitalea sp. (assembly GCF_030150775.1). Lineage (NCBI taxonomy): Bacteria > Pseudomonadati > Pseudomonadota > Betaproteobacteria > Neisseriales > Chromobacteriaceae > Aquitalea > Aquitalea sp. Next base: position 53,963 of record NZ_JASLFG010000016.1, on the reverse strand, counting down.
ATCCGCCATTGAGCGCTGGTTGGCCGTGCTGGACGGCGTGGTGCTGATTGGCGGCGGCGATATTGCCCCTGCGCTGTTCGATGGCGGTGCCCACCCCACCATCTACAACCTCAGTGCAGAGCGGGACGATACCGAAACCGCGCTGGCACGCTCCCTGCTTGCATGCAAGCTACCCACGCTGGCCATCTGCCGCGGTTTGCAAATTCTCAACACCGTCCTGGGCGGCAGCTTGCATCTGCATCTGCCGGATGTGGTGGGCGAGGCGGTGGCGCATCGGGTGCCACCACGCGACCCGACACTGCACAGCGTGCGCGTGGCCGGTGACTCTTACCTGGCCAGCCTGCTGGGTGGCACGCAGATCAGCAGCAAGTCCTGGCATCACCAGGCAATCGACCGCGCCGGCGATGGCGTACGGCCGGTGGCCTGGGCCGAGGATGGCGTCATCGAGGCCATCGAAATCGACGACGCACCACAAGTGATTGCCGTGCAGTGGCATCCGGAGCTTTCCGCCGCGGACGACAGCAGCCAGCAAGCGCTGTTTGATGCATTGATCAGAATGAGCAGCAACAAGAACTGAAACCGGCAGCAGCGCAAGCCACCATTCAGTCATTTCGGCAGCAACGGGCCGCAGAACGCCAGCAATAGACAGGCAAGAGCAGAAGCGATGGGAAGGGTAAGGCCGCATGGCAATACCGGACCCAGGCCACTCTCTTGCCCGCAAGCGGCTGGCAATGCAAAGGGTGATGTTTCAGCAAGTGCATTTCCATGACGTGTCATTCAACACCGGAAAAAGGATCATCATGAATCGCGATCAGCACGCAGCCACGCCGCAGGGCGAGGACGAGAAACTGTTACACAGCATGGGGTACGCTCAGGAGTTGTCCAGACGCATGAGCGGTTTTTCCAACTTTGCCATTTCCTTCTCCATCATCTGTATTCTGGCCGGCGGCATTACCGCCTTTCCCGCCGGACTAAGCGCCGGAGGCGGCGCTTCCATCGGCATAGGCTGGCCGGTGGGTGCCCTGTTTGCCAGCATTGTTGCCGCCGCCATGGCACAAATTGCTTCGTCCTACCCAACCGCCGGTGGCCTGTATCACTGGTCGTCCATTCTCGGCGGCAAAGGTTTGGGCTGGGTGACGGCCTGGATCAACCTGCTGGGGCTGATTTTTGTGGTGGCCTCGGTCAATTTCGGGGTGTACGACCCCTTCTTCAAAACCCTGATCGCACCACTGCTGGGCATCAATCCGGACAAACTCACCTGGACGGAGCAGACACTGTTCCTGGCCGGCATCACCATCAGCCAAGCCTGGCTGAATCACCTGGGCATCAAGATCACCACCCGGCTGACTGATATGTCCGGCTACCTGATTTTTGTCATTGCCGTGGTGCTGACCGTATCGTTGCTGGCTTACGCCCCCGGCCCGCTGGACTTCTCCCGCCTGTTCACCTTCAGCAATTTCAGCGGTGCCGATGGCGGCACCTGGCCCAAAACCGACAACAGCCTGCTGGTTTTCCTGTCCGGCTTGCTGCTGACGGTTTACACCCTTACCGGCTATGACGCCTCCGCCCATACCTCGGAAGAAACCCATCAGGCCGCTCACAACGTACCCAAGGGCATTCTGCGCTCGGTGCTGTGGTCTGCCCTGTTCGGCTACATCCTGATCTGCACCTTCGTGCTGGTACTACCCAGCATGCAAGCTGGCGTCAAAGCCGGCATGGGCTTTTTCGACCTGCTGCTGGGCAGCCTGCCCCCGCTTCTGAAGGCAGTACTGGGTATCGGTATTTTCCTGGTCAACTATCTGTGCGGTCTGGCCTGCCTGACTTCCACCTCACGCATGATGTACGCCTTTGCCCGCGATGGTGGCCTGCCCTTCTCCCATCAGCTCAAGCAAGTGCACCCGGTACACCGCACACCGGGCCTGGCTATCTGGGTGAGCGCCACCCTGGCAATCGTTGCCACCTTGTACGGCGATGCGTTTACCGTGCTGTCGGCTGGCTCTGCAGTGTTCCTGTACATTTCCTACATCATTCCGGTCACCGCCGGCATGTTTGCCGAAGGCAAAACCTGGACCCACAAAGGACCATTCAGCCTGGGTGCGGCATCAAAGCCAATCGCCCTGCTGGCCACCATCGGTGGTGCCGTTCTGGCCTTTGTCGGCGTGCAACCACCGAATGAGAAGGTGCTGTACCTGACCATTGCCCTGCTGCTGGTGCTGCTGTTTTTCTGGTTTGTGCTGGGTGTGCGCAAGCAGTTCAAGGGCCCGCCGATTGGCGAGCGCATCCAGAAGCATCAGGCGCATATCCGCGAGATAGAAAGCGCGCTGGACAAGACCACCTGAATCCCTTACTGCATCTGTAACGGCCATGCCCGGCATGGCCTTTTTCATATCAACTGCAGCGATGCTGCATGCCTGTTCATGCCAGGAAAACCTGCTTGCCCCCAACTGGAAAATACTTAATGATGTTGTCTTGTTTGCCTTGAGAACAACGCCATGATCGTGAGCCCGGAACAACTGGCAGCCTTCACCGCTGCCGCCGTACTGATTACCCTCTCCCCCGGCCCAGACAACCTGATGGTACTGAGCCTGGGCATTGCCAAGGGCCGCCGCCAGGGCATGGTGTTTGGCCTGGGTTGCGCACTGGGCTGCATTACCCACACCATTTTGGCCGCACTGGGTGTGAGCGCGCTGATTGCGGCCTCTCCCACAGCGTTTGGTCTGCTGAAAATCGCCGGTGGCAGCTATCTGGTGTATCTGGGCTGGCAGGCCATTCGCAGCAAGGGCAGCAGCCTGCAAGCCGACCAGCGCCAGACCGATAACACGCCGCTGGCAGCGCATTTCCGCAAGGGACTGATTGCCAATGCCATCAATCCCAAGGTGGTGCTGTTCTTTCTGGCTTTCCTGCCGCAATTCGTCAACCCAGCCCAGGGCCATAGTGGCTGGCAGACCGCCATTCTGGGGCTGATCTTCACTGCACAGGCTGCGATGCTGTTTGGCAGTCTGGGCTATTTTGCCGGTGCCATCGGCAGCTGGCTTAACCGCACTCCCAAGGCCAGCCAGTGGCTGGACCGCATTGCCGGCAGCATCTTCATCGCACTGGGCCTGCGCCTGATTCTGTCGCCGCAGCGCTAAGTCGCTGCTTGATTTCCCTGCCCCCATACGCAAAACGGGTTGGCACAAGCCAACCCGTTTTCCTTTGGTGCTGCTGCTCTCTCTTATTTGAGTACCAAGAACTCCACCAGCACGTTCTTGAAAATGAAGCCCACCACACCAAAACCCAGCACCAGAAACAGAATGGCCGTACCCATCTTGCCAGCCTGGGATTTCTTGCCCAGATCCCAGATGATGAAGCCCATGAAGATGATGAGACCGGTCAGACATACGGTCATGGAAATATCGGTAAATTGCTCTTCAGACACCCTGATGTTCCTTGATGAATGCGGCTGTATGGTCAGGCGCACAGCGCTTGTGCACACGGCAGTCTTGGTGAAGCCGATACGATACGCCGCATCTACGCCCCGCTCAACTTTTCCTCAATCACAGATCGGCCAAAAGCAAAAAACCGCCCGAAGGCGGTTTTTCAACAGCGGGCCAATCAGCCGCGCTTGAGCTTGGCGTTGGCAGCAATCCGCATACGCAGTGCATTGAGGCGGATGAAGCCAGCCGCATCAGCGTGGTTGTAAGCGCCGCCGTCTTCATCGAAGGTGGCGATGTTCGGGTCGAACAGCGAATCGGTCTTGGATTCACGGCCCACCACGATGACATTGCCCTTGTACAGCTTCAGGCGTACCCAGCCGTTGACGGTGGCTTGCGAAGCGTCGATCAGGCCTTGCAGCATCTGACGCTCCGGGCTCCACCAGTAGCCGGTGTAGATCAGCTGGGCATACTTCGGCATCAGTTCATCCTTCAGGTGGGCCACTTCGCGGTCCAGTGTGATGGATTCGATGGCGCGGTGTGCCTTCAACATGATGGTGCCGCCCGGGGTTTCGTAGCAGCCACGGGACTTCATGCCCACGTAACGGTTTTCCACGATGTCCAGACGACCGATGCCATGCTTGCCGCCCAGGCGGTTCAGCTCGGTCAGCACCTGAGCCGGGCTCATGGCCACGCCGTTGATGGCGGTGATGTCACCCTTTTCGTAGCTCAGCTCGATGTATTCGGCCTGGTCCGGTGCATTTTCCGGGCTGACCGTCCACAACCACATATCTTCTTCCGGCTCGGCTGCCGGGTCTTCCAGCACGGTGCCTTCGTAGGAGATGTGCAGCAGGTTGGCATCCATGGAGTACGGGCTGCCACCGTTCTTTTTCTTGCTGATGTCGATACCATGCTTTTCGGCATAGCTCAGCAGTTTTTCACGGGACAGCAGGTCCCATTCGCGCCACGGCGCAATCACCTTGACATCCGGTTTCAGAGCGTAATAGCCCAGCTCGAAACGCACCTGGTCGTTACCCTTGCCGGTGGCACCGTGCGATACCGCATCGCCACCCACGGCATTGGCGATTTCGATCTGGCGCTTGGAAATCAGCGGACGGGCGATGGACGTACCCAGCAGGTACTCGCCTTCGTAGATGGCGTTGGCACGGAACATCGGGTAAACGTAGTCGCGCACGAACTCTTCGCGCAGGTCTTCGATAAAGATGTTTTCCGGCTTGATACCCAGCGCAATCGCTTTCTTGCGGGCCGGTTCCACTTCTTCACCTTGGCCGATGTCGGCGGTGAAGGTCACCACTTCACAGTGGTAAACATCTTGCAACCATTTGAGGATGACGGAGGTATCCAGGCCACCGGAGTAGGCCAGCACTACTTTTTTGATGTCAGACATGATGCGTTTTCTTTCCAGCGAATCTAGTGGGTTGTCCTGCCGGTTCAGTCGTACTGATGACCAAGCAGCAGATATTCGATCAGGGCTTTCTGGGCGTGCATGCGGTTTTCCGCCTCGTCCCATACCACGCTCTGCGGGCCGTCGATGACCTCGGCGGTCACTTCCTCACCACGGTGGGCAGGCAGGCAATGCATGAACAGCGCGTCCGGCTTGGCATGCTTCATCAGCTCGGCATTCACCTGGTAGCTGGCAAACGCTTCCAGTCGGGCTGCACTTTCTGCTTCGTAGCCCATGCTGGTGAACACGTCGGTAGTGACCAGATCGGCCCCTTCCACGGCCTTGACGGCGCTGTGGCTGGGCTCAAAATGCTCGGGGCCGTAATGCACGCCATCCAGCACCGTCAGCTCGTAACCTACCGGCGTAGCCACCTTCAGCTTGAAGCCAAGAATCTTGGCCGCCTGCAGCCAGGTACGGCAGACATTGTTGCCATCGCCAATCCAGGCCACGGTCTTGCCCTTGATCGAGCCACGATGCTCGATGAAGGTGAAGATGTCGGCCAGAATCTGACAGGGGTGGTATTCATTGGTCAGGCCGTTGATGACCGGCACTTTGGAATGCGTGGCCAGACGCTCAACCAGCGACTGCTCGAAGGTGCGGATCATGATGATGTCGCTCATGCGCGACAGCACCCGTGCCGTATCTTCAATGGGCTCACCGCGCCCCAACTGGGAGGTCTTGGTATCCAGGAACATCGCATGACCGCCAAGCTGAGCCATGCCGGCTTCAAAGGAAACCCGCGTACGCGTGGAATTCTTTTCGAAGATCATGGACATTACGCGGCCTACCAGCGGCTGATACAGCTGTTTTTCGCTGTGTCGTCGCTTCAGAACCTTGGCACGCTCGAAGATGTGGCGATACTCCTCGTGGTTCAGGTCGCTGAATTGCAGGTAATGTCCTACTTGCTTCATGGGTAAGATTTCCAAAAAAAAAGACCATCGCGCATAGAACACGGTGTGTGTCTTCATGCGCAATGGCACATTACTACACGCAGGTCTCAAGTCAGTTAACTGGTGTCGCAATCCCGTAGCAATTGGATACTGGATTTATATATTTGCGACAATTGTTATATTTATCGGAAATCTGCCATTCTGACAAGGTCTCAGCCGAACAATAATCTGTCAGGCAAATGCGAAAGCTCCCTATCTTTTAGCACTCTGACATACATTTCCCCGCCATCTTCGGCGAGTCCATGCATTTCTATGGTCTTTTGTGTCTTTTGCAGACGCGCCAGATAAGACAGGATACTGTCGTCAATTACCTGCCCCGGCACCAGAACCGGTATGCCCGGCGGGTAAGGCACGATCTGATCGCAACATACCCGGCCATTGAGCGCAGCATTGGGACGGCCATCATCATCCAGCAAGGGCAGGCGCTCGCCAGCCTCGTAAAATGCGTCGCGCGGCAGGCAGGCCAGGCGGGAAAAGCGCGGAATCTCCGGCATCCGCCCGACAGCACGCGGTGCGCGCTTTTCCTTGGCCAGACGCAGCAGCGCATCATACAGCCGTGATACCTTGCTGCGCGTGGTACCCATGGTCAGCAACAGGGTGATGGTGCTGAAGGTGGATTTCTCTACCTGGATGTTGTAACGCTCGAACAGCTCGTGTTGCAGCTCGTCGGTGGTAAAACCGGACTGGCTGATATCCACGGTCAGCTTGGTCGGGTCCAGCCGGATGCCGTCCTCGCGCATTTCCTCGGGCAGCAGGTCTTCCAGCTCCAGCACGCGGAAAGCACCGGTGGAGTTGATCTTATCGCGCAGTTCCTCTGCCAGCTTCAGCGTACGGTCCAGCAGCCGGTAGCCCTCGGTCACGGCTTGCTTGCGTGCCACATCCAGGCTGGCAATCAGGTTGTACTGCGGGCTGGTGGAGGTATGCATATTGAAGTTCTCCCGGAACAGATGCTCGTCAAATCCGGGGTCATTCACATGGATCATGCTGGCCTGCGAGAAGGCGGACAGAATCTTGTGGGTACTTTGCGTGACATAGTCGGCACCGGATTCCAGCGCCGTGGGGCGGAAAGCCGGATGGAAACGGGCAAAACCGTACCAGGCCTCATCCACAATCACCTTGATGCCCTTCTCATGTGCCGCTTCGATGATGGGGACCAGATCGTAGCGCAGGCCATCATAAGTGCAGGAAGTCAGAATCAGCACCCGCGCATCCGGATTCGCCTCGATGGCGGCGAAGATGGTGGACTTGGGTACCGGCCCGAAAATGCCGTACTGCTTGTTGATGGAGGAATCCAGATACACCGGCAATGCACCGGACAGAATCACCCCGTGATGGACTGATTTATGGCAATTGCGGTCCAGCAGCAGCTTGTCACCCGGTGCCAGCAAAGTCTGGAAGATTACCTTGTTGGAAGTTGACGTACCATTTGTGGCGAAATAGGTTTTGCGCGCACCAAAGGCTTTAGCGGCCAGCTTTTGCGACTCGGCAATCACCCCGGTCGGGTGCAGCAGCGAGTCCAGCATCGGCACGGAAACGGACAAGTCGGCGCGCAGCATGTTCTCGCCGACAAAATCGTAAAAATCTCCGACCCACGGGCTGCCCTTAAGCGAATCGCCACCGGCATGGCCCGGCGTATGCCAGGAGTCCTTGGCCATGCGCACGTATTGCTTGAGCTTGTCGTAAAACGGCGTAGCCGATTTCTCCGCCAGCTCGGCAGTCAGGATGCGGAACCAGCCGTTGTAGTCGGTTTCGTCACGATAGAAATAACCATCCACGGCGTGGCTGGCAAGATTCTCCACCAACACGCGCTCGTCATCATCCATCAGCAATACATATAAGGACAATTCAGGGCGGAAGTGGCTGATCTGGTTGGCCAGCTCGACTGCAGCCTGATTCAGCCCTTTTTCCTGCAGCTGCTTGTCTACCAATACCGCCTGGATATCACCATCACGGCGGATGATGTCCATGGCCTCCTTCAGGCGCGATGCGCCCATGAAAGTTAGCCCATATGGGTTCTCCAGCCTTACGGCTACAGCACCCAGTCCGGCCAGCACATCAGACTGCCACTTTGCATCATCGCTTACCACCAGAACGCGGCTAACGGGTGTCATCAACTCATTTCTCCTGTGTGCAGAACACTGCGTACTTGTTATTTGTCTGTCCATGCGTACGCAAAACGTGTCAGCCTTTTCTTGTCACATGCCATCCAGTTTCCGCCGGAGACTATGCAGTGGCTGATCACGCCTGATGAATTGTTTTGGCTATCGTATCCACAAGCCGAGCGCGGCGTCATTTTGCAAAGCAGCATTTGCGCACCAACGAAAATCCATGACGCTTTAGCACCAAAACCACCCTCAGCTTGCGGTACAATCGCGCCATGCTGACCGATGCCGAAAAAGACGCCATTCGCGACCACTACCGTACCATTGCCGACAACCTGCCCGGCTTCCGTCCACGCGCTGCCCAACGCCGCATGCTGGCCGAGATAGCCAACGCCTTGTCGCGCAGCATGGAAAAACAGGGTGATGCCTATCCCAATCGAGAGGGTGAGAGCATCGCGGTGATCGAAGGGCCGACCGGCGTTGGCAAGAGTCTGGCCTACCTGCTGGCCGGTGGCGTCATGGCAAGGTCACGCGGCAAAAAGCTGGTGGTCACCAGCGCCACCGTTGCCCTGCAAGAGCAGCTGGTCAATCGCGACCTGCCCTTTGTGGTGGAAAACAGTGGCCTGCCGCTGACATTTGCCTTGGCCAAGGGCCGTGGCCGTTATCTTTGTCCGCAGCGCATCTACGCACTGACCGCCGAAAATTCCCAGGGCCAATTGCTGGCCCCGGACCCGATGCTGGCCTTGTGGGACCGCAAGCCCCAGGCCGGTGAGATAGAAGCCTTGCGCAGCATGGCGGACGAGTTCTACTACCGCCGCTGGAATGGCGATCGTGACACCTGGAAAGAGGTGATCGAAGACGGCCTGTGGAGCCGCGTCACCAACGACCGCCACGGCTGCCTGAAAGCCGCCTGCCCCAACCGGCCGGAATGCCCGTTCTACCTGGCGCGCGACACCCTGGAAACCGTGGATGTCATCGTTGCCAACCATGATTTGATGCTGGCCGATGTTTCCATGGGTGGCGGCGTCATCTTGCCGGCCCCGGAAGACAGCTACTACTGCATCGATGAGGCACACCATCTGGCCAAAAAAGCCATCAACCAGTTCTCGGCTGAACACTCGCTTGCCCAAGCTATGAGCTGGCTGGACAAGGTAGCCCCCACAGCAGCCCGGGTGGAAACACTGACCGGCAAGGTGGAAATCACTACTCAGGCCATGGATGCTGCCAGTGCCTGCATGGAAACACTGAACGAATGGCTGTGGCTGCTTGGTGGCGAAGACGCACTCAGTGCCAACAGTGAAAACATGGAGCCCACCTGGCTGATGGATGACGGCCAGTTGCCAGAGCGCCTGCAGCAGCCAGCCCGCAATATGGCCATTGCCGCCCGCGCCATCTTCAAGCATCTGGCCGCACTGAACGATGCGCTGACCGAGGCCCGCAAGGAAAAAGGCAGCGATACCACCCAGATCGACAAAGCCGCCACTGACATCGGCTTTCTCAATGGCCGTGCCGAACAACTGATGGCGGTATGGGATCTGTTCGAGAAAGAAACCGAAGAATCCGCCCCACCCATCGCCAAATGGATTACCCGCCGCATCGAGGGCAAGGGTGACTATATTTTCTCCGCCTCCCCCGTCAGCGCAGCCGCCAGCCTGGCGGCCACCTTGTGGCGTCGTGCCGCCGGAGCAGTCCTCACCTCGGCCACCTTGCGCTCACTCGGTGCATTTGACCTGCTGCTATCGCAAACCGGGCTGAAGTGGCTGCCACAGGTCAGTTGCGTTGCACTGGATTCGCCATTCAACTTTACCGAGCAGGGCGAGCTGTATTTGCCACCTATGCTGGCCAGCCCCAAGGACCCGCAAGGTCACACCAAGGAAATTGTCGAGTGGCTACCCAAGCTGGTGGATATCGCCGAACCGGTTGGTACGCTGGTGCTGTTCTCCTCGCGCAAGCAGATGCAGGAGGTTGCTGCCCTGTTGCCAGAAAGCTTGCGCACCCAACTACTGATTCAGGGAGAAATCCCCAAGAGCGTATTGCTGGAAACCCACCACCAGCGACTGAAAGAAGGACAACCCAGTGTGATCTTCGGACTGGACTCTTTCTCGGAAGGCCTGGATTTGCCAGGAGAGAGCTGCGTGCATGTCATCATCGCCAAGCTGCCGTTTGCCATGCCGGATGATCCAGTCGGCAAAACCCTGTCCCGCTGGATAGAAAAACGCGGCGGCAACCCTTTTGTCGAACTGACGGTTCCTGAGGCCTCGATCAAGCTGATCCAGGCAGTAGGCCGGCTGATCCGCACCGAGCGCGATTATGGCCGCGTCACCATACTGGACAACCGACTGGTGAAACAAAGTTACGGAAAAAAGCTGCTTGCCTCGTTACCGCCATTCAAGCGCATCTGATTTTCAGGTAAAATTGCGGGTAAACCCGCGATTGCCCTGCAACAAAGACAGACCAAAACAAAAATCCTGTCTTTGCTATAGATAAATACAGAGACCACACCTTAAAAGCACACCCGGTTCATCACCATGATTTGCAATCCATATGAAGTAGTCATCCAGGGACTCACCTCCGAAGGCCGTACCTTCCGCCCCAGCGACTGGGCTGAACGTCTGGCAGGCATTCTCGCCTCTTTCGGTGGCGATCAGAAACTTTCCTACCACGCCTATGTACGCCCGATGCTACTGGAGGGGGTACGTTGCGTGGCCGTCGACAAGAAGCTGCAGAAGATCGACCCGCAGGTTTTCCAGTTTCTAATGGACTTCGCCAAGGACAATGATTTGCGTATTGTCGATTGTCGAACCTTGATCGACGAAATCTACCCCAACAAGTTTTTGGCGTAAAAACAACAAATCCGGTTTGTCTAGGCTTGATCTGCATCATTACTGCAACATCAGCGTCACATTTTGTGGTTAAACTTCGACAGTACTGACGTGCTGGACGGCTCAAACATAGAGTTCCGCCACAGCCAGTACGCATAACGAAACATAAAACCCCTGATGGAGCACTGATGATGCACAAGAAAAGCCTAGCCGCACTGGTTGCAACCCTGTTCGCCGTTCCGTTCGCCGCTCACGCTGACGTAACCATTTATGGTTTCCTGAGCAGCAGCATCGAATCCACCAAAGCTACCGGCGCTACAGCTGGTGACTACAAGTCCCGTACCCGTGTTGTGGACGACAACTCCCGCATCGGCTTCAAGGGCAACGAAGATCTGGGCAATGGCACCAAGGCCATCTGGCAGGTTGAAAGCAGCCTGCGCTACTTCGAGCAAGGCGGTACCAACGATATTGGCCAGGGTGCTACTTTCGCTAGCCGCAACTCCTTTGTTGGCCTGGACAACTCCAGCTTCGGTAAGGTCCTGCTGGGCCAGAACGACTCCGCCTACAAGTCCCTGACCAACATCGGCCTGAACCTGTTCGGCGATACCACCGCCGAAAACAACGGTGCTGCCAACGTTTACAGCCGTGGCGAAGCCCGTCTGAAGAACTCCATTCACTACTTCTCCCCTAACTGGTCCGGCTTCCAGGTTGGTGGTTCTTACGGCGTGGATGAAAGCCGCACTTCCAGCGGCAGCAACGGCAGCACCAACGCATCCCACCTGTCCTTGGCAGCAAACTACACCAACGGCGGCCTGCAACTGGCAGCTGGCTGGGATCGCACCAACGACACCGGCTTCAAGCAAGACCAATTCAAGAGCTCGGCCTACAAAGGTTTTGCCTGGTCCGGCGCTAACGTGACCTACACCAAACTGGCTGCCAGCTACAAATTTGCCACCGGCACTTTTGTTGGTGCCGGTTATGAATTCGGTCGCTTTGACCAAGCCATTGCTGGTGCCAGTTCCCTGAAACAAGATGACTGGACCCTGTCGCTGGGCCAAGACATCGGCGCTGCTACCGTGAAGCTGGAATACAGCTCGCTGGGCCGTCTGAAGGGTGCCACTGCAGGTACTGAAGACAACTACAAGGCTCACCAGTGGGCGCTGGGTGTGGACTACAACCTGTCCAAGTCCACCAAGCTGTTCAGCTACTACACCAAGATCACCAACAAGCAATCGCAATCTGCTAACTTTGCCAACACTCCGGTTTACAACACCACCGACACCACTGCCAACACTGGCGTGTTGAACGCTGGCAACGACCCGCAAGCCTTCGGTGTTGGCCTGAAAGTTGCGTTCTAAGCTGAAAACCGCTTAGCAACAATCTGTAAAACGGGCGTCCCATGGGATGCCCGTTTTTTCATCATTTGCTAGAATGGAACATTGCCGCACACACCAAGACCACCACAATGAGCGTTGAACTGAAAACTCCCGCCGATATCGAGAAGATGCGTATCGCCGGCAAGCTGGCTTCCGAAGTACTGGATTACATCACCCCCTTCGTCAAACCTGGTGTCACCACCGAGGCCATCGACAAGCTGTGCCATGACTACATGGTCAATGAGCAAGGCTGCATTCCTGCCCCGCTCAACTATGCGCCGGACGGTCACAACCCCTACCCCAAATCCATCTGCACCTCGATCAACAGCGTGGTGTGCCATGGCATTCCCAATGACAAGCCGCTGAAAAACGGCGACATCATGAACATCGACATCACCGTGATCAAGGATGGCTACCACGGCGATACCAGCCGCATGTTCTTTGTCGGTGAAGTCAGCGAACACGCCCGCCGCCTGTGCAAGATCACTTATGAATGCATGTGGCGCGGTATCGAAAAGGTCAAACCGGGTGCCACGCTGGGTGATATCGGCTATGCCATCCAGCAATACGCCGAAACCAGCGGTTACAGCGTGGTACAGGAATTCTGCGGCCACGGCATTGGCAAGCGTTTCCATGAAGAACCGCAAGTATTGCACTACGGCCGTCCCGGTACCGGGCTGGAACTACAAGCTGGCATGATTTTTACCATCGAACCGATGATCAACCAGGGCAAGCGCCACCTGCGCATGATGGGTGATGGCTGGACTGTCGCCACCAAGGACCGCAGCCTGTCGGCACAATGGGAACACACCATTCTGGTTACCGAAACCGGCTATGAAATCCTGACCCAGTCGGCAGGAACACCGGCCAAGCCTGCCTCGCGCTAAGGTTTTGTTAGCAATACCACAGCAAACACCCGCATATTGCGGGTGTTTTTGTGTAAATACTGGTTAAGAAGAAGAATGGCATCTATAGTAAGCCCATGATCTGACAGTGTAAAAGCGACCTTAACATGCTTGGCATCAATACCAATCTCGGCGCACTCAACGCCCAGACCCAACTGGACAAATCGCGCAAGAATACCGAGCAGACGCTAGCCCAACTAGCCTCTGGCACCCAGCTCACCAGTGCAGCAGTCAATGCTGCAAATACGGCACTGTCCCAGTCACTGGAAGCGCAAGTACGTGGTGATAATCAGGCCAGCAGCAACGCCTTGGATGGCATCTCTCTGGTGCAGACAGCAGATGGCGCACTATCGCAATTACAGAGCAATAGCCAGCAAATTCAGGAACTGGCGATCCAGGCTGGAGACGCTGCACTCAACGGCAGCAATCGCCAGGCCATGCAACAGCAGGTAGACCAGCTAACCCAGAGCAACTCGGCCATCATCCAGAGTACGCAATACAATGGCACGTCCCTGCTGAGCGGCAATACCCAGCTGCAATTCCAGGTTGGCCCCAATGGCGGCAGCAGCAACCAGATCAGCGTCAGCACCAGCAATCTGAGCGCCAGCCCTGCCAGCGGCGGCCTCAACGGTTACAGCAGCAATCTGAATGCCACCGGCACCATCGACATTTCCAACCCGGCCAGTGCCATCGCCGCCCAGTCACAGATGCAATCCGACCTGGCAACGATAGGCAGCGCGCGCACCCAGCTGGGGGCGGCCAGTAACCAGTTTTCCACCGCCATCAGTAATCTACAAAATGCCTCACTCAATGCACAGGCAGCCAACAGCCGCATCAGCGATACCGACTATGCAGCAGCCACTGCGCAACTGGTACAGCAGCAGATACTCGGTCAGTCGGCTATTGCGGTCCAGGCGCAAGCCAATATGTCTCAGCGTAGTGCACTGAGCCTGCTAGGCTAACACGCGGCAACTTTCCGTCGGCTCCACACTCCAAGTCAGACATGCATCTTTATTTGCAACCACACGCACAGGCAATTTCTCTGCCTGTGCTTTTTATTGAACGAAGGAGTCGACCATGCCTAGCCAACCATCCATCATCGTTTCCAGCCTTGACTACGAAAGGCTGGCGGCCTGGATGGAACGGCTTCCCGCACAGGACAAGGCAACCCTGACAGCACTGGAAGCAGAGCTGGAACGCGCCGAAGTTGTGGAACCAGAAGAAATCCCTGCCGGCATCATCACCATGAACAGCACGGCACGGGTTCGCATTGAACAAACTGGGGAAGAAAAACTGCTGACCCTGGTTTATCCTAACCAGGCCGACGGCACGGCCGGACATGTATCGGTACTGGCCCCGGTCGGAGCCGCACTGCTCGGGCTGGCGGAAGGCCAGTCCATTGACTGGCCGACATTGGCAGGTGTCACCCGCCTAACCGTCGTAGAAGTCAGCTACCAGCCAGAAGCTGCTGGCGATCTGCATCGCTAATACAGCCAACAAAAAAGGCCGGTCATCTGATCGGCCCATATCAACTCATTATCCCGACATTTACCAGCAGCGCTGGATCATCTGCCCCAGCTTGACCAGTTTGCCATGGAAAAAATGGCCTGCACCGGGGAATACCAATACCGGCAGATCCTGCGGCCTGGCCCAGTCCATCACGGCAGACAATGGGATAACCTCATCCTCTTCGCCATGAATCACCAGCGTATCAGCGGGGACAGATGGCGTGGGAATTTCATACTTGCCGACGGCAACACCCATCAACAACAGCTTGTCGGCCTCGATTACCGCTCGGGTACGCGCAGCGACAAATCCGCCAAAAGAGAAACCGGCCAGCGCCAGCGGCAGTTCGCCATGCTCGCTACGTGCATGCGCAATCACAGCCAGTACATCATCCACTTCACCAATGCCGTGATCATGCCCCCCCTCGCTCTCCCCCACCCCGCGCAGGTTGGGACAGTAGCAGGCATAGCCCAGTTGCGAAAGCGCCTTGGCAGTCGTCTGCACTACCTTGTTGGTGTTAGTGCCACCCTGCAGCGGATTGGGATGGCAAATGACCGCCACACCGCGGATGGCAGCCTGCGGCAATACAACGATGGTTTCCAAACCGCCAACCGGGCCAGCCACTACAATCTTGTTCAATGCTTTGAGCATCAGATCTTCAGCCTTTCTACAATGCGCCCGGCCACCATGTGCTCATCCACGATTTCATCGATATCCTGCTGGTCGATAAAGGTGTACCAGGTCTCTTGCGGATACACCACCATAACCGGGCCATCATCGCAACGACCCAAGCAACCGGCCTTGTTGATGCGGATCTTGCCATCGCCCGCCAGACCCAAGGCTTTGATACGATCTTTCATATAGCCCAGCAACTCACTGGAGCCATGGTTATTACAGCAATCCTCACCCGTGGCACGCTGGTTGCAGCAGATGAATACATGTTTGTCAAAAAAGCTCATGACCTTCCTTTCCTGAACAGATGCACACACCTGCTGCACCTTGCTTCCTTGCTGACAGACAACCTTAGCTATCGCTGTCCGCCCAGCCGCTGATACCCAGCGTGGCTGCATTTTCGAATTTGGCATGTTTGCCGACAAAGGCCAGTCGCACCGCCCCAGTCGGACCGTTACGGTGCTTACCGATAATGGCCTCGGCCATACCCTTTACTTCCGCGTTTTCCGGGCTGTAATACTCTTCACGGTACATAAAGATAATGATGTCAGCATCCTGCTCGATGGCACCGGATTCCCGTAAATCGGACATCATCGGGCGCTTGTTGGGACGCTGCTCCACCGCGCGCGACAGCTGCGACAGCGCAATCACCGGCACCTGCAACTCCTTGGCCAAACCCTTCAGGCCACGCGAGATTTCACCCAGCTCTGCGGTACGGTTGTCACCACGGCCGGAGCCGGACATCAGCTGCAAATAGTCGATCACGATCAGGCCGAGCTTGCCGCCATGCTGGCGCGCCAGGCGACGGGCGCGGGCACGTAGCTCCAGTGCCGTCAGTGCCGGGGTTTCATCGATATACATCGGCGCTTCGGACAGCTTGCCGATGGCGTAGGTCAGTTTCTGCCAATCCTCATCGCCCAGCTTACCAGTACGCAACACATGCTGATCCAGTCGGCCTACCGAGCCCAGCATACGCATTACCAGTTGGGCACCACCCATTTCCATGGAGAATACGGCCACAGGTGCCTTGTACTCCACCGCAACATGCTCCGCGATATTCATGGAGAATGCGGTCTTACCCATGGACGGTCGACCAGCCACAATCACCAAGTCCCCCGGCTGCAGTCCGGATGTTTTGGCATCCAGATCGATAAAACCGGTGGGGATACCGGTTACTTCATCCGGATTGTCACGGCTGTACAGCATGTCGATGCGTTCGACCACTTCCTTCAGCAACCCTGGCATTTCCAGAAAGCCCTGCTTGGATTTGGCAGTGGATTCGGCAATCTGGAACACCTTGCCTTCCGCCTCATCCAGCAACTGGGCAGCATCACGGCCTTGCGGGGCATAGGCCGACTCGGCGATCTCCGCCCCCACCACAGCCAGCTGGCGCATGATGGAACGCTCGCGCACGATCTCGGCATAGCGGCGGATATTGGCGGCCGATGGGGTGTTCTGCGCCAGTGTCGCCAGGTAGGACAGGCCACCAACATCGGCCAGCTCGGCATTCTTGTCCAGCACCTCGGACACTGTCACTACGTCGGCAGGACGGCCCAGTTCAACCAGGCGGGCAATGTGCTTGAAAATCAGCTTGTGATCGTGGCGGTAAAAATCCGCCTCAGAGACAACATCGGCAATCTTGTCGAATGCCCCGTTGTCCAGCATCAGGCCACCAAGGACCGACTGCTCGGCCTCGGTCGAATGTGGCGGCGTGCGCAGGGATGCCATGGCACCATCAAAATTTTCGTACTGTTCGGTCATGGAGACTCAATGAAATGTGCAACAGGCAGCAGCATGGGGTAAGACGGCAATTCTAGCAGTTTTTCCCGGCCACATAGCCGGATGACCACGCCCACTGAAAGTTATACCCCCCCAGCCAGCCGGTGACATCCACCACCTCACCGATGAAAAACAGACCAGGCACCTGCTTGGCCTCCATGGTCTTGGATGACAATGCCTTGGTAGATACGCCACCACGGGTTACCTCAGCCTTCTTGTAACCTTGCGTACCATTGGGCTTGATGCGCCAGTGCTGTACCAGCTCCGCCAACTGGATACGTTTTTTGACTGACAAATCTTTCAGGCGGACATTGAACCCTAATCGTGCCAGCCAGGCTTCTGCAAAGCGCTTGGGCCAGCCCAGCTCTGCCAGCGCATTACTCAACAGTTGCTCACTGCCCTGCCGTTCGTCCAGAAGCGCCTGTACATCACAGTCGGGCAGCAGATTGATTACTACCTCCATGCCGGGCTCCCAATACGAGGAAATCTGCAGGATGACCGGGCCAGACAGACCCTTATGCGTGAACAGCACCTGTTCGCGGAAACGTCCCTTGCCAGCCCTAACCTCCACATCCAGCGACACTCCGGCCAGGGGAGCAAAGGCCTCGGCATCCTCGACATGGAAAGTCAGCGGCACTAGGGCCGGACTCAAGGTCGTTACCGGCAGACCAAACTGCTCGGCAATGCGATAGCCCAGTGGCGTAGCACCAATCTGCGGTATCGACAAGCCGCCGGTTGCCACTACCAGCGAGCTGGCAGTAAAACTGCCCAGCGCGGTTTCAACGGCAAAGATACCGTCCTCACCCCTGCTCACGGCCACAATGCTGGCACCCATCTGGCGTTGTACATCAGCCAAGCCGCACTCGGCATCCAGCATGTCGATGATCTGCTGGCTGGAGTCATCGCAAAACAGCTGGCCGAGTTTTTTCTCGTGATAGGCAATGCCGTGGCGCTCCACCATGGCGATGAAATCCTGCGGGCTGAATTGCGCCAGGGCTGACCGGCAAAAATGCGGGTTATCCGACAAATAGCGATCCGGCTTGGCATCGATATTGGTGAAGTTGCAGCGCCCGCCGCCAGAAATGCGAATCTTCTCCGCCAGCTTCTGCGCATGATCCAGCAGCAGCACCTTGCGCCCCTGCTGACCAGCGACAGCTGCACACATCATACCGGCGGCCCCTGCCCCCAACACAATGACATCAAATGACTTATTCATTTTCTTACTTTACTTATTTAGTCAACTATTGGCGATCATCTGTTGATTCCAGTACACTTGCTGCTACAGTAATCCGCTAGATTCGGCTTTCGCAATTTCGCAAGCCCAATTCTCAACAAGGAGAGCATGATGGAACACAAACTGCCGGAACTGCCATACGCACTGGATGCGCTGGCTCCCCACATCTCCAAGGAAACCCTGGAATTCCATTACGGCAAGCATCATCAGACCTACATCACCAACCTGAACAACCTGATCAAGGGTACCGAGTTCGAAAATGCCTCGCTGGAAGAAATCGTGAAGAAATCTTCCGGTGGCATCTTCAACAACGCCGCCCAGGTGTGGAACCACACTTTCTACTGGTTTGGTCTGGCTCCGAATGCCGGCGGCGAACCGACTGGCGCACTGGCCGATGCCATCAACGCCAAGTGGGGTTCCTTTGAAGAGTTCAAGAAAGCCTTCACCCAGACCGCCGTGGGCACCTTCGGTTCTGGCTGGGCCTGGCTGGTGAAAAACAGCGATGGTTCGCTGGACCTGGTATCCACCAGCAACGCCGCCACCCCGCTGACCACCGACAAGACTCCGGTCCTGACCTGTGATGTGTGGGAACACGCTTACTACATCGACTACCGCAACAGCCGTCCGAACTACCTGGACAGCTTCTGGAAGCTGGTGAACTGGGACTTTGCTGCAAAGAACTTTGCCGCCTGACTCATCGCCAGATAAAACAAAGGGCCTTGCGGCCCTTTTTTATTGCTTGCCGATACTACGCAGCAAACAGGCGAGGCCAACACCCGGCCTCGCCATTCATGGTTTTATTGTTCGCTCTGATCACTCAGCTGCTGCTTGCCCATCTTGATCGGGTATTTCTGCCGCAGCGTTTCCAGATAGCTGCCCAGCTGACTGCGCGCCGCCATCTGCACCATGGCACCAGCTAGTTGCGTACGCTCATCATCGCTGACAGCTGCACCAGCCCCCACACTGGCAATCTGATAAATGGCATAGTCACCATTATCATGCTTGCTGCCAGCAAATGCCGGCAGCGGACTGGCCGGCGCAGCAAACACTGCGCGTACATCACCACCAGCCATCGCGCCAGGATTACGCCGCGAAACCGTCAGTAGCTCGCCCCACTTCTGGCCATCCATACCCTTGCCGGACTTCAGCTGCGCCAACAGGGCCTGACCCTGCTTTTCCGCCAGCTTGGCACCTTCAGTGGCAATCAGCTCACTCTTGATGACATCACGTACTTCATCCAGCTTCTGCTGACGCTCGGGCTGATGATCAGCCACGCGCACCACCACCAGATTGCCGCCACCAATATCCACCGGCTCGCTATTGTGCTTCTTTTTCAGCACATCATCGCCAAACGCAGCATCCAGTACCTTGGCATTGGCCAGTACCGGATCAGCGGATTTCTTGTCGCGTGCTAGCCAGTCGGAGTGCTTGATCTCCAGCTTGAGCGCATCTTGCACACCCTTGAGTGAATCGGCCTGCTGATAGGCAACTTCTGCCAGCTTGTCAGCCATGCTGCGCAGCTGACCAGCCGCCTTCTGCTGCTTCAGCTTGGCTTCCACCGCTGCCCTGACGGCGGCAAAGTCAGGCTGTTTCACCTCATCCAGCTTGATGATGTGATAACCATATTCGGTCTCCACCACTTCGCTGATCTTGCCAGGCTGCATGCGGAACACCACATCATCAAACGGCTTGACCATCGCACCATGCGCAAAGAAACCAAGATCACCCCCATTGGCAGCAGAACCCGGGTCTTGCGACTTGGTCTTGGCCAACTCGGCAAACTTGGTCGGATCGGCACGCAATTGCTTGAGCAAGGCATCAGCTTCAGCCTTGATCTTGGCCTTGTCAGCAGGTTTGGCATCCTTGGGAACAGTCAGCAGGATATGGGAAGCACGGCGCTCTTCACCGGCCAGGTCAGCCTTATGCTGTTCGTAATACTGCTTGACCTCGGCATCGGTCACTGTCAGACCGGTGGCCACCGCCTGCGGCGATAACACCACATAGTCCAGTTTCACCGACTCGGCCGTGCGGAAGCGCTTGGCATTGGCATCATAGAAAGCCTTGAGCGCCGCATCGTCCGTCTTCACCTGGGCGGCAAAGTCAGCCGGCTTCAACAGCAGCAGGCGAACCTGGCGCTCCTGGGCCATCAGGCCACCCATGCGCTCCACCATGCTGCGAGCCACAAAGCCGGTACCAGCAAAATTATTGATCTGGTTTTGCAGCATGATGTCACGGCTGATTTTGGCTTCAAAGGCTTCCGGCGACATATTGCGCGCAGCGAGGAAATCCTTGTAGCGCGTTGCACTGAACTGGCCGTTTTCCTGCAGGTCCGGAATGCCGGCAATCGCTTTGCGCAACTGCTCGGGGCTTACGCTGGCACCACCATCCTGTGCCGCAGCAAGCAGGAGATCCTGGCGGATCAGGTCATCCAGCGCTTGCTGACGCGTAGCGGCATCGGAGGGCTGGCCTTCCAGAATCCGATCCAGATCACGCTTGTAGATTTTGGCAGAGCCTACCTTTACCAGGTAAGGGTCTTCCACGGCGGAGGTATAGCTCCCCACGCCAAAGCCAACAAAGGTCAGCGCTACCGCGCCCAGAATGACTTGAATGGCAATTTTATTATTCTGAACAAAATCGAACATGGCGATATCGGCGCAAGCCACCCCATTGGTAAAAAAAAAGGTGAACGACTGAACACGTTCACCTTTTCTGTAGATTCTTGGCGGAGTGGACGGGACTCGAACCCGCGACCCCCGGCGTGACAGGCCGGTATTCTAACCAACTGAACTACCACTCCAAACTGTGGTGGGCGTTGACGGAGTCGAACCGCCGACATTCTGCTTGTAAGGCAGACGCTCTACCAACTGAGCTAAACGCCCGCTATAAAACCTTGCCGCTATTGCTAACGACAAGGTTGCAGATTATAGCGCGTCTTTCAGTGCTTTACCAGCACGGAACTTCGGAGAACGTGCAGCCGGGATCTTGATGGTTTCGCCGGTTTTCGGGTTGCGACCGCTGCGTTCAGCACGCTCGCCAACGTAGAAAGTACCAAAACCCACCAGAGTCACGGTGTCGCCTTTTTTCAGGGCGTCGGTAACAGCGGCAACCATACCATCCAGTGCCTTGGCAGCTGCAGCTTTGGAAATATCGGCTTCAGCGGCGATTGCATCAATCAGTTCAGACTTGTTCACGTAAGTCCCCTTTCGTCGTTCTTCGGTCTACGTAATTCGGATAAAAACCGCTTGCTTTATAGCAAGGTCAAAATCCTTGTGTCAAGCGCCTTCCAGCGGAACATTGCCATTTGACAAGCCCGTCTGGAAAGCACAAGCGGCCCGGTAATTTAACTACGGCTGCAACATACTGATTTTTAATGCGTCATTACGGATACACCGGACGCACCTTCCGATGCGGGGTGCAACTCTTCCGGCTTCGCTTCTTCAGGCAAGGGCTCGGGCTGACGCTCCAGCGCCAGGGCCAACACCTCGTCGATCCACTTAACAGGATGAATTTCCAGCTTCTGCTTGATGTTGGCAGGAATATCCACCAAGTCCTTGGCATTGCCATGCGGAATCAGTACATGCTTGATTCCGCCGCGATGTGCAGCAAGCAGTTTTTCCTTCAGCCCACCAATGGGCAATACTTCCCCGCGCAAGGTAATCTCGCCGGTCATGGCAACATCAGAGCGTACCGGAATTCCAGCCAGAACGGAAACAATTGCAGTTGTCATTGCAATGCCAGCGCTCGGGCCATCCTTTGGTGTCGCACCTTCAGGCACATGAATGTGCATGTCATGTTTTTCATGAAAATCAGGCTTAATACCCAAAGCCCGCGAACGACTGCGCACCACACTCATTGCCGCAGTGATGGACTCCTGCATCACCTCACCCAACTGGCCGGTTCGCACAATATTACCCTTGCCTGGCAGCGAAACCGCCTCGATGGTCAACAACTCACCACCCACTTCGGTCCAGGCAAGACCAGTCACTTGGCCAATACGGTTTTCCTGCTCTGCCACACCATAATCAAAACGGTGTACACCCAGGTACTTGTCCAGATTCTTGGCATTTACCGTAACCTTGGTCGTCTTGTTCTTGCCCAGCAAAGCCCCCGTCACCACCTTACGGCAGATCTTGGCTATTTCGCGGTCCAAGCTGCGCACACCAGCCTCACGCGTGTAGTAACGCACGATATCGCGCAAAGCACTTTCCTGCAGTACCAGCTCGCCTTCCTGAACGCCATTGGCCTTGATTTGCTTGGGTACCAGATACTTCAGCGCAATATTGACCTTTTCATCCTCGGTGTAGCCAGCCAGGCGGATGATTTCCATCCGGTCCAGCAAAGCGTGCGGAATGTTCAGCGAATTGGCTGTTGCCACAAACATCACATCCGACAAGTCATACTCGACCTCGGCGTAATGATCGACGAAGGAGTGATTCTGCTCCGGATCCAGCACTTCCAGCAAGGCGGATGAAGGGTCGCCACGGAAATCAGCCCCCATCTTGTCCACCTCATCCAGCAGGAACAGCGGGTTCTTCACCCCGACCTTGCTCATGTTCTGCAGCACCTTGCCCGGCATGGAGCCAATATAGGTACGGCGATGGCCACGAATCTCGGACTCATCCCGCACGCCGCCCAAGGCCATACGCACAAATTTGCGATTGGTTGCGCGAGCGATGGACTGTCCCAGCGAGGTCTTACCTACCCCCGGAGGCCCTACTAGGCACAGAATAGGCGCTTTGAGCTTGTCTACGCGCTGCTGTACTGCCAAGTACTCGAGAATGCGCTCCTTGACCTTTTCCAGGCCGAAGTGATCCTCATCCAGCACAGCTTCGGCGTTACCGACATCCTTGTTGATCTTGGTCTTCTTCTTCCAAGGCAGTTCCAACAAGGTGTCAATGTAGTTGCGAACCACCGTCGCTTCGGCCGACATGGGCGACATCATCTTGAGCTTTTTCAGCTCGGCACTGACTTTGTCCTTGGCTTCCTTGGGCATGCCAGCCAGACGAATCTTCTTTTCCAGCTCGTCAAGATCGCTGACTTCATCCATATCACCCAGTTCTTTCTGGATGGCCTTGACCTGCTCGTTCAGGTAATACTCGCGCTGGCTCTTTTCCATTTGGCGCTTGACGCGGCCACGGATGCGCTTTTCCACCTGCAAGATGTCGATCTCGCCTTCCAACTGGGACAGCAAATGCTCCAGCCGCGCACGCACATCAAACATCTCCAGCACTTCCTGCTTCTGCTCCAGCTTGAGCGGCAGGTGAGCCACGATGGTATCTGCCATGCGACCGGCACGCTCGATGCCTGCCAGAGAAGTCATTACTTCAGGCGGAATTTTCTTGTTCAGTTTGACATACTGCTCAAACTGGGCCAGCAAGGCACGGCGCATAGCTTCGGATTCGGTGGAATCTTCACCATCGGCCGCCAGCGGTGTAATGGTGCCGACAAAGCAGCCACCATCCTCTTCGACCCGGCTGATCTGTGCACGCTGACGGCCCTCGACCAGCACCTTGACAGTGCCATCCGGGAGCTTGAGCATTTGCAGGACCGAGGCAATCGTGCCGACGCTGTAGAGATCATCCGCTTCCGGTTCGTCCTTGGAGGCAGAGCGCTGGGCAACCAGCAACACCTGCTTGCCTTCGTCCATGGCGCTTTCCAGCGCACGGATGGACTTGGCCCTGCCGACAAACAGCGGGATGACCATATGGGGGAAAACAACCACATCCCGGAGCGGAAGCAGGGGCAGTGTGGTTTCTTCGCGGAGTTCTGCGGGTTGGGGCATATCACCTAACCTTGCGTACGTGAAACATTGCATGAAAGATGGGGCAGTCATGCTGAAAATCAACACCCCATACTAAATCAGTTTGGCGACATTACAAAAGAAAACCGCCCGTTGCGGGCGGCTTTTCCTAATCCTGAATCAACTCAGGCGGACTGAACCTGCTCATCCTTGTCGCGATAGATGAACAGAGGCTTTTCACCTTTTTCGATAACCTTTTCATCCACCACAACTTTTTCCACATTTTCCATGGACGGCAGTTCGTACATGGTATCCAGCAGCACACGCTCGATAATGGAGCGCAGACCGCGCGCACCGGTCTTGCGGACCAGTGCCTGCTTGGCAATGACACGCAATGCGGAAGGACGCACTTCCAGCTCAACATTCTCCATACGGAACAGACGCTGGTACTGCTTGATCAATGCATTCTTCGGCTGGGTCAGGATGGTGACCATGGCCTCTTCGTCCAATTCTTCCAGCGTGGCCACCACCGGCAGACGGCCAATCAGCTCGGGAATCAGACCAAAACGGATGAGGTCTTCCGGCTCAGCCTCCTTGAACAGGGCCGAGGTCGACTTGCTGTCATCCTTGGAGCTGACTTCCGCGCCAAAACCGATGCCACCCTTTTCCGAGCGGCGGCGGATGATCTTTTCCAGACCATCAAACGCACCACCGCAAATGAACAGGATATTGGTGGTATCCACCTGAATGAATTCCTGGTTCGGATGCTTGCGCCCACCTTGCGGCGGAATGGAAGCAACCGTACCTTCGATCAGTTTCAGCAAGGCCTGCTGCACGCCCTCACCCGATACATCTCGAGTAATGGACGGATTTTCCGACTTGCGTGAAATCTTGTCGATCTCATCGATATAGACAATGCCCCGCTGGGCCTTCTCCACATCGTAATCGCACTTTTGCAGCAACTTCTGGATGATGTGTTCGACATCCTCCCCCACATAGCCGGCTTCGGTCAGCGTGGTGGCATCCGCAATCACGAACGGCACGTCCAGCAGGCGAGCCAGCGACTGCGCCAACAAGGTCTTGCCAGAACCGGTAGGACCTACCAGCAGGATATTGCTCTTGGCGAGCTCAACCTCATCCTTATCGCTTGCAGGGGTGTACAGACGCTTGTAATGGTTGTACACGGCAACAGATAAGGTCTTCTTGGCGAAATCCTGGCCGATGATGTATTGATCCAGATCTGCGCGGATTTCCTGCGGAGTGGGCAGTGCGGTGGCAGTGCCGGTGGCATCACCGATTTCGCCGACCACCTTTTCCAGCTCTTCACGAATGATGTCATTGCACAGCTCGACGCATTCGTTGCAGATGAAGACCTGGGGACCGGCGATCAAACGCTGGACTTCATGCTGGCTCTTGCCGCAGAAAGAGCAATACAGAAGTTTTTCGTTGCTGTTTTTATCAGCCATTAGCTAGTTCCACTGCTTACGCCGTAACATCCTTGCGGGAGGTCAGCACTTTATCAATCAGACCGTACTCGCGGGCCTCCTCGGCGGACATGAAATTGTCACGCTCGGTATCGGCCTGCAGACGCTCCATGGTCTGGCCGGAATGCTTGGCCAGCAGCTCGTTCATCTTGCCCTTTACCTTCACCAGCTCACGGGCATGGATTTCGATATCGGTCACCTGACCGCTCAGACCACCACCATACAGCAGCGGCTGGTGAATCATCACGCGGCTATTGGTCAGGGCAAAGCGCTTACCCTTCGTACCAGCGGAGAGCAGAAAAGCGCCCATGCTGGCAGCCTGACCGATACACAGCGTGGAAATGTCCGGCTTGATGAAATTCATCGTGTCATAGATGGACATGCCCGCCGTGATCGAACCACCTGGCGAATTGATGTAGAAGTAGATGTCCTTGTCCGGATTTTCCGACTCGAGAAACAGCATCTGCGCCACAACCAGGTTGGCCGATTCGTCGGTGACGGGCCCCACCAGGAACACGATACGCTCCTTGAGCAGGCGCGAGTAGATGTCATAAGCGCGTTCGCCACGACCACTCTGCTCTACTACCATAGGCACCAGGCCCAGCCCTTGCGGTTCAATCATCGATTTCATCGACCAACTCCGTTTGTGTCGTTATCAGGCGTTGTTACCCATCAGGGCATCAAAGGACAATTCTTCTGCTTCAACCTTGGCCTTGGACAGAACGAATTCCACTACATTGTCTTCCAGCACCATGGAAGTCGGGCCTTCCAGACGGTCTGCGCTGGCGTAGTACCAGGTCAGCACTTCTTCCGGATGCTCGTAGCTGTCAGCAAACTCTTCGATCATGGCCTTCACCTGCTCCGGCTTGGCTTCCAGCTTGTTGGCGTCAACCACTTCAGCCAGGATCAGGCCCAGAGCCACGCGACGTTCTGCTTGCTGAGCAAACAGTTCCGGCGGGAAAGGCATGTCCTTTACGTTCATGCCACGTTGCTGCATGTCACGTTGTGCCTGTTCGATCAGACGGCCGATTTCCAACTGAACCAGCGCCTTCGGCAGGGTAATCTCAGTTGCATCCAGCAGCGCTTGCATCACAGCTTCCTTGGTGCGAGCCTGCAGACGACGCTTCACTTCACGCTCAACATTCTTGCGAATTTCAGCGCGCATCTTTTCCACGTCACCATCGGCAATGCCCAGCAGCTTGGCGAACTCTTCGTTCACTTCCGGCAGGGTCGCTTCGGCAACATTCTTCACGGTGATTTCGAAGACGGCAGTTTTGCCGGCAACGTCCTTACCATGGTAGTCAGCCGGGAAGGACACTTCCACGTTCTTGACTTCATCTTCCTTCATGCCGGTCACGCCAGCTTCGAAGTCAGCCAGCATCTGGCCTTGGCCAATCACGAAGGGGAAGTTCTCGGAAGAACCGCCATCGAACAGCACGCCATCAATGCTGCCCTTGAAGTCGATGATCACGCGATCGCCTTCGGCGGCAGCACGCTCAACGCGGTTGTAGCGGGTACGTTGCTTGCGCAGGATATCGATAGTCTTGTCGATTTCGACATCGCTAACCGGGGTCGACGGCTTCTTGATTTCCTTGTCGGCCAGTTCGCCAACCTTAACTTCCGGGTAAACCTCGAAAGTAGCAGCAAACTTGAAGTTCTCTGCATCGCCCTCGGCGGCTACTGGCTCAAAGCGCGGATAGCCGGCAACGCGCAGCTTCTGCTCGCTCACTGCGCTATAGAAACCTTGCTGAACCTGCTCACCTAACACTTCTTCACGCACCTGGGCACCGTAATTGGCTTCAACGATTTTCAGCGGAGCCTTGCCCGGGCGGAAACCTTGAATCTTGGCAGTACGTGCCACGCGCTTCAGGCGCTCAGTCACTTGGGCATCAATAGCAGCCATCGGCAGAGCGATGTTCATGCGGCGCTCAAGATTGTTCAACGTTTCCAGTTGTACTTGCATGTTCAATCCTTAAACTAGTCATCTGAATACGAGTTCGGCCCTTGCACGAACAATTCGTATTTTGGAAAACAGGTGAAACCCTTGAGGGCTTCGGCTCTATATGGGGCCACCAGCCCCGGCTACAAGTGCCACCCGTTCCGCTGCCTGCATTACACAGTCATAACGGGACAGCATCCCATTGCGAAAACGCGCAGTATAGCATGCAGCCTGTTTTTGTATGCAGGCGAATAGCGGCGCAAATGCCGGTCATTCAACGCATCCCGCAAGGCAGTTAATCCGCGAACAGAAATGACAATAGGTGCAGAGCCATCCCGACCACCAATACAATGACACCCCTGACAGGGAGAAGAATCTGTTTTAACAGCCCGGACAGACATCACACGGCGAAACAGGGAGCATGAATGCAGAATGGCCGCCAAAAGCATACGCTTGGCAAATATAAGGAAATCACTACTTCAGAGAAAAACAACTAAGGGGAAGTCATGATGTGGTGCGAGCGGAGAGACTCGAACTCTCACGCCTTGCGGCGCTGGAACCTAAATCCAGTGCGTCTACCAATTCCGCCACGCTCGCACTACCATCAGGGCAGCGAATGCCACCGACGAAGAGGCCGCACTATACCCCAGGCCAGTACATCTTTCAAGCGCTTCACAATGAACCATTGCCATGGTTTCATGTCACAATGCTGGCACTTCATTTTCATGCCAGCTGTTTGAACAGCACACACAACACCAGATAAAGAGGGCAGCATGCAACCAGACCTGCACAATACTTACCAGGCCGGCACTTCGGGTCTTGCGCGGAATAAGGTTTTGCGCAACACCTACGGCTTGCTCGGCCTTTCGATGATTCCCACCGTCATGGGCGCACTCATCGGCACCCACTTGAACTTTGCCTTCATGGCTGCCAGTCCGATCGTGGGCATGCTTGCCATCATGGCCGTTTTCTATGGCTTGGTATTTGCCATTGAAAAGAACCGCAACAATGCGCTGGGCGTTTTCCTGATGCTGGGCTTTACCTTCATGATGGGTCTGCTGCTGGGACCGTTGCTGCAGTTTGCAATGCGCTTCAGTAATGGCGGCCAGCTGATCATGACTGCAGGCGCAGCCACCGCACTGGTATTCATCGTGATGGCAGGCATCGCCAGCACCACTAAGCGCGACCTGTCCGCGCTGGGCAGCTTCCTGACCGTGGGTGCCATTGTGCTGATGGTGGCTGTTGTCGCCAACATCTTCCTGCAAATGCCCGGGGTTCAACTCGCCATTGCCGCTGCATTTGCACTATTTAGCTCGCTGATGATTCTGTGGCAGGTGAAAGTTGTGGTTGATGGTGGTGAATCCAGCTATGTATCGGCCGCACTGTCGATCTACATCAGCATCTACAATCTGTTTACCAGCCTGCTGCAGTTGCTGTTGGCATTCAGCGGCGACCGCGACTAAACCGCAGCACCCAACAAAAAGCGCCTTGCTTCAAGGCGCTTTTTTTATTTCGGCTGATTATTCCGGCAACCACTCCGGCCAGTAACCGGCAGCATCATAACAGTCACTCGATACCGCCACCCCAGGCAATGCAAGCAGGCGGCCATCCATGCCAAACAACAAAGGCCACTGCTGACGTAACAAAGGCGGAATACCCGCCTCCTGCAGCAACTTCTTTACCTGTTTTCTTCCAACCGGTTGTGGCAAGCGCTCTCCGCCCCGCCTTGGCGACAAACGGATACCCTGAGCCAGCACATCAGCGGCAATACCACCACGCCGCGACCAACACAGACGTCCACCCCAATCAGGGAATACCTGCTCCGCAGACTCCCCCGAAAATGCCTGCACCACATCCGGCAGACACTTGCAATCCCGCAGCAGCAGCACATGCAACTCCCCTCT
Source organism: Aquitalea sp. (assembly GCF_030150775.1). NCBI lineage: Bacteria > Pseudomonadati > Pseudomonadota > Betaproteobacteria > Neisseriales > Chromobacteriaceae > Aquitalea > Aquitalea sp. The sequence continues at coordinate 24,672 of NZ_JASLFG010000016.1, read as the reverse complement.
GTGGCGCAAAACAGCAAGACCACCCACCACCAGGCTGGGCTGACTGGCGGCATCTGCATCCCGCAGTTGGCGCAAAAATTCCTGCACCCGCTCGGCGCTCACTGTCGTCACACCCTGCTGGCGCAACCAGGCAAGCAGAACAAACCCCTGCCTGACTTCCGACAGAGCCAGCAGGCTGGCTACGTCAAAACCATGCCCTCTGCTGCCTTGCGCCAGATCAGCCGCCACCACCTCATCAATCAGCGCCGATGCCTGCCCCATATGCCAGGCAGTTCGTGCAATATGCTGTCGATAGTCCGGCAACTGCTGCGCCAGCAGCGGCATGACGCAATGGCGCAACATATTGCGACGGTAGCGTGTATCGGCATTGCTATCATCTTCCACCCAGCGCAACTGATGCGCTGCTGCATACTGCTCCAGCTGCTGGCGGGAATAGGACAACAAGGGACGCCACAGATGCAAAGCTGCCAGGGGGCGGCAAACCGGCATACCGGCCAGCGCCTTCACGCTGCCGCCACGCAATAGCTGCAGCAAGACGGTTTCCGACTGATCATCCTGATGATGCGCCAGTGCCAGTACCGCTGCCGTAGATTGGGCATACGCCGCATAGCGCAACTTGCGCGCATTGGCTTCCACCCCTTCGGGTGCAGCCCGATCGACCTGCACCCGCACCACACGTAGCGGCACCCCCCACTCGGCACACACGGCCTGGCAATGACCTACCCACTCGTCGGCAACATCACTGAGACCGTGGTGTACATGGACGGCAGATATCTGCAACTGCGGCCGCTGTCGCCGTGCACGCACCAGCAAGGATAGCAGCACCATGGAGTCCAGCCCGCCACTCAGCCCCACTTCAAAAGCAGAAAGGCCGGACAAATTGTCCGGCCAGCTGGCTAACAGGCTAGGCAGCAGATCAGGCTGCATCTTCCTTGAAACGCCCATAACTCATCAGACGATCGAAACGCTCTTTCAACAGCGCGTCAACCGGACGATTGGCAAAGTCTTTCAACTGTTCCTGAATGACCCGCTTCATCGCATTCATCATCTGAGCATGGTCACGATGAGCACCACCAGCCGGCTCATTGATTACACGATCAATCAGACCCAGCGTTTTCAGGCGGTTGGCGGTAATACCCAGCGCCTCGGCGGCTTCGGAAGCACGTTCCGCCGTCTTCCACAGAATGGAGGCACACCCTTCCGGCGAAATCACCGAGTAGGTCGAGTACTGCAGCATGTTGACCTGGTCACCTACCGCAATCGCCAAGGCACCACCGGAACCACCTTCACCAATCACGGTGCAGATGATAGGCACGCGCAGGCGCGTCATTTCATACAGATTGCGACCAATCGCCTCGGACTGGCCGCGCTCTTCTGCGCCAATGCCCGGATAAGCACCCGGTGTATCGATAAAGGTGATGATGGGAATGCCAAACTTCTCGGCCAGCTTCATCAGGCGCAATGCCTTGCGATAGCCTTCCGGACGCGGCATGCCGAAATTGCGATAAATCTTTTCCTTGGTATCGCGGCCCTTCTGATGGCCAATCACCATCACGGGCTGGCCATTGAAACGGGCCAGGCCACCCACGATTGCCGGATCATCGGCAAAGGCACGATCACCATGCAGCTCTTCAAAATCAGTGAAGATGCTGCGCAGATAGTCCAATGTATATGGACGCTGCGGGTGGCGTGCCACCTGGGAGATCTGCGAGGGGGACAGTTTGGCATATAGAGTCTTGGTCAGTTCCAGACTCTTCTTTTGCAGGCGTGCGATTTCTTCGGAGATATCCAGTACGGAATCGTCCTGTACGAATCGCAGCTCTTCTATCTTGTTCTCGAGCTCGGCGATAGGCTGCTCAAAATCGAGAAAGGTCGGCTTCATTATGCACATCATCCGATTAAGCGAATCGGGCAATCATACATGACTGCCAAAGAGTCCGTCACGCCCCTGTCTGACAAAATTCAGTCAGCATAAGCGGGCGATTTGATTATTCCCGGATTTATGCAAAAAAGTGAAACCTCCCTCTTGCGCTGACTTTTAGGCTGTGCTTTAATTCGCCTCCTCGCTGAGACGCAAACGCAGACAGCGAACAGATTTCAGGGCGTTTAGCTCAGTTGGTAGAGCGTCTGCCTTACAAGCAGAATGTCGGCGGTTCGACTCCGTCAACGCCCACCAAGGTTGGAGTGGTAGTTCAGTTGGTTAGAATACCGGCCTGTCACGCCGGGGGTCGCGGGTTCGAGTCCCGTCCACTCCGCCAATATTAAAAAAGCAGCCTACGGCTGCTTTTTTTGCGTTTGTGGATAATCAAATCATGCAAAACCGGCTCAGTATTACCTGAGCCGGTTTTCATCTTTACATCAATTCGGACTCTTGCGAAATGCCAGCCAAAGCTGGAAAACAATCACGCCAGCAAAAAACACCGCCACCCAAAACGGCATTGCCTGCCCCAGGAATGTCCAGTCCACCTTGGCACACTCACCGCTTCCCTTGAATACTTTGGACAGCACATCCCACAAGGGCGAAGTTTCCATCAGGTAGTCCAGCCCTGGCCCGCAAGCTGGCACCATGTCTTCCGGCAGACTTTGCAGCCACAGCTGTCGTACCGAAACGGCACCGCCGCCAATAGCAGCAAGTACCCCCAGCACACCCCACACCCGATAGCCGACTCCTCCCGGGTTATGCAAGGCCGCCAGCAAGGCAATAATGCCGACAGAAATTACTCCCACACGCTGAAAGATGCATAAAGGGCAGGGTTCAAGATGCAATACATACTGCGAATACAGGGCAAAACCCATTGCCGCAGCACAGCCAACTGCAACCAGTAAAAAACCCTGCCGGCGCGATAAACGAATACTCACAACATCCCCTTGTCTTAGTGTTGGGCTTGAATATGGAACACCTAGGATTTTAGTCCTGATTTAAAGTTCCAGAAATTGTCTGATGGCGTCTTTCTGCGCCAGCGCATCCTTGTAACCCAGCGCAATCAGCGCGCGGCAATATCCTGGTTCAAACAGCAGATAAGTGGCCAGTGTCATACCACGCTTCTTGGTTCCACCCGCCCCTTTCATCAGGAAGCGTAATACCGGCGGGAATTCGTGCGCGTGCTGATAAGCAATACTTTCCAGCGACTGGCTGGGACTGAGCATGAAGATATCCACTTGCTTGAGACTGGTTTGCGCACACAAATCCTGATTCCCCTGCAGCAGGGAAACGGTGTGATTGACACGCAGCAGGCGCTCCATGTCCATCGACATGCTATCCACAAAGACACTATTGAGCAGATGCCCAAAAACCTGAGCCGGTGTTGGCACCACGCTGGCGGCACGCCGTTCGACCACAGCGGGTCGCTGACTGGTCAAGCCGACAATAAACAGCTTGTCTGCCCCCAAATGCAAGGCTGGCGACAAGGGCGTCATCTGCCTGATGGCACCGTCACAGTAATGCAGATTACCGATCTGGGTGGACGGAAAAATCAGCGGAATGGCCGAAGTTGCCATCAGGTGATCCAGGCCAATCTGCTCCCGCACACCCATGCGCTGATGCCGCGACCATTCATCAAGATGGCGCTGACCTTCAAAGAAGGTGACCGACATGCCGGTACTGAAACAGGATGCGGTCAAAGCCAGCGCTTGCAGATTGCCCTGCTCCAGTGAATGGCGGATACCATCAAACGGCATGGCACGGCCCAGAAAATCACGCAGGGGCGCATTGTCCAGAAAGCTTTTCGGATTGCGCCAGCCATGCCCGCCAGTCGCAATCGAAATGCCGAAATGGAAAAACGTCTTGATGAAATAACTCAGGCTGGCATCGTACACATCATGAATGTGCAACTGCTTCCACATCTGGGCCAGATAATGTACCGACTGGCGGTAGTTGTTGGCACCGGAGGCAACCGCAACGGCATTGATGGCACCAGCCGAGGTACCGCAAATAATGGGGAAGGGATTATGTGCGGGATCCGGCAGCATCCTGGCAATACCCAGCAGCACTCCGGCCTGATAGGCCGCCCTGGCACCGCCTCCCGACAGTACCAGGCCAATATTGCTTTTCCCCGCCATTTTGCACCTCGCCCTGGATGCATTGTTTATTGCTTTAGAAATAGCTGCAAAACGACAGACTTAGCAAGCAACCGCAGGTCAAGCCTGTCTGTCCGATCTCATCCACGCGCTCCAGCAGCCAGAGCCTAGCTCTCGCCAGCAACCATCATTGACTCGATCAGCACCGACCCCATCACCTTGCCACCACGTGCCAGCGTATCAGTACCAACCGCCACCATGCGCTGGAACATCTCTCGCAAATTGCCGGCGATGGTGATTTCCTCAACCGGGTAAGCAATCACCCCGTTTTCCACCCAGAAACCAGCGGCACCACGCGAATAATCACCCGTCACCGTATTGATGCCATGCCCCAGCAACTCAGTCACCAACAAGCCCGTACCAACTTGCTGCAGCAACTCGGCAAAGCTTTCACCCGTGGTGTGGACCAGCAGATTATGCGGGCCGCCGGCATTACCAGTCGATTGCATACCCAGCTTGCGCGCCGAATAGCTGGCCAGCATATAACCCTGCAATACACCGGCATCAATCAGACGACGCGCGGAAGTTTCCACGCCTTCACTGTCGAATGCACCACTAGACATACCGCGAAGCACAAACGGATCTTCGTCGATGATGATATTCGGATGAAACACCTGCTGCCCCAATGCATCCAGCAGGAAAGAAGATTTGCGATACAGATTTCCACCGCTGATGGCTGAAACCAGATGGCCGATCAGCGATGCAGCCACCGGCGCCTCAAACAAGACCGGATACTGCCCGGTCTTCACCCGACGTGCAGACAGACGGCGTACCGCACGCTCGCCCGCAGTACGGCCCACCTTGAGCGGATCATCCAGATCAGCAGGGTGACGTGCGGCCGAATACCAGTAATCGCGCTGCATGGAGCCAGCCTCTTCCGCCACCACGGCAGCAGAAATACTGTGCCGGCTGCCCGGATAACCGGCCATGAAGCCATTACTGTTGGCATAGATAAAGTGACTGGCCTGTGCCGACACCGATGCGCCTTCTGAATTACTGATGCGCGCATCCACACCGCGGGCTGCGTCTTCACAACTGCGCGCCAACTCGATGGCCTGCTCGACTGGCAGATTCCAGGGATGGAACAGATCCAGATCCGGAAAGTCCGTCGCCAGCAACTGACGATCAGCCAAGCCCGCGCAGGCATCTTCGGCAGTAAACCGAGCAATATCCAATGCAGCCTTCACCGTATCCTGCAATGCCTGATCAGAAAAATCAGAAGTGCTGGCATGGCCTTTTTTCTGCCCCAGATAAACGGTAACCGACACACCCTTGTCCTGGTTGTACTCAATGGTTTCCACTTCACCCAGACGCACGCTTACCGTTTGCCCCAGGCCTTCGGAAACATCGGTTTCGGCTGCTGTCGCACCAAGCTGACCGGCCAGTTCCAGCACCCGGCTGGCGATGCCTTGCAATACGTTTTTACTGAAACTGAATGTGTTGTCTGCCAATGTCTTATCTACCATGATGAATGTTGCCTTGCCCATGACGCGACCCTGTCGGCACAGTACCACGCCAGGCGTGTTTGCACGGGAATCGGCCCGCCTTTTCCGGTATCATACCAGCCTTGAAAACCGTAGAGACTTTTGAACGATGACTGATTACCAGAACGACAGCCTACCTGACGGCATGATCAGCAAGTCCCAGCGCAAACGCGACATGGACGCGCTGCAGGATCTGGGCAAGGAGCTGGTCGAACTCTCCAAGGATACGCTGAAGAAAATGCAGCTGCCGGAGGATTTGCTGACTGCCATTCTGGACTACAAACGCTTTACCGCCCATGGTGCCCTGCGCCGCCAGCTACAGTATATCGGCAAGCTGATGCGCGACATCGACCCGGAACCCATCCGCCAGTACCTGCTGGTGATCAAGGGCGAGTCGGCCGAACACATTGCCTGGCAGCATCTGCTGGAACGCTGGCGCGAACGCCTGATGAGCGACGACAAGATGTCCGCCGCCTTCATCAATGATTTTCCCAGCGTTGACCCCCAGCAATTGCGCACGCTTATCCGCAATGCCCGTAAAGAGCAAGCTGAAAGCAAACCACCCAAGTCCTTCCGCCTGCTGTTCCAATTGATCAAGCAAGCCATTCCCGAGCCGGGCAAGCCACGCCAGCAGGCTGACGAAGCGGCTGACGATGCCTATGGAGAAAATGAATAATGCTGAAAATCGGTCTGGTATCGGTATCCGATCGCGCCAGTACTGGCGTGTATCAGGACCAGGGTATTCCAGCGCTGCAGGATTGGCTGTCCAGCGCCATCTGCAGCCCGTTCTCCACGCTGACCCGGCTGATTCCAGACGAGCAGACAGAAATCGAAGCTACCCTACGCCAACTGGTAGATGAAGAAGGCTGTCAACTGGTACTGACTACCGGCGGCACCGGTCCGGCACCGCGCGATGTCACGCCGGATGCCACCCTGGCCGTAGCCGATCGCGAGATGCCCGGCTTTGGCGAACAGATGCGCCAGATCAGTCTGCGCTTTGTCCCCACGGCCGTCCTGTCCCGTCAGGTAGGGGTCATTCGCAAGAATGCACTGATTCTTAACCTACCAGGCCAACCCAAGGCCATCAAGGAAACCCTGGAAGGGCTGAGGAACGATGCAGGAGAAACACTGGTCCCCGGCATTTTTGCCGCTGTACCCTATTGCATTGATCTGATCGGTGGCCCCTACATCGAAACCGATCCGAAGGTGAGCAAGACATTCCGGCCAAAATCGGCACTGAGGCCTTCAGCCGCCTGATGAACTACTCCGCGCCAACCTGGCTACCGGAAGGACACAGCCAGACGATCTGGCCAGCCTTGATGATACGCCCGCCACTCCCGTCCTATCGGCGTGAGCACTGGCCCACGCCGGATGGCGGCACCATTGCCCTTGATTTTGTCGATGGCAAGCCAGGCAGTCCGCTGGTCGTGCTGTTTCATGGACTGGAAGGCAGCAGTGACAGCCATTATGCCCGCGCACTAATGCTGCAATTGACCGAGCGTGGTTGGCATGGGGTAGTACCACATTTTCGTGGCTGCGGCGGCATGGACAATCCGCTGCCGCGCGCTTACCACGCCGGCGATGCGGACGAGATACGCTGGATAGTGCAGGCGCTCACGGCGCGCTACCCGGTCATGGCAGTCGCAGCGGTATCACTAGGTGGCAGCATGCTGCTCAACTACCTGGCAGCAGAAGGCAGACAGGCCATTCCGCGCGCGGCAGCGGCCATATCGACTCCGCTGGATCTGGTTGCGGCCAGCACACGGCTGGATCGCGGCCTTGGCAGACTGCTATATACCCGCATGTTCATGCACACGCTCAAGCCCAAAGCGCTGGCAACACTGCAGCGCCACCCCGGCCTGTTCGACGGCCAGCGGCTGCGACGCGCCCATACGTTCATCGAATTTGACGACCTGGTCACTGCCCCGCTACATGGCTATGGCACCGCGCTGAACTACTGGAAAACTGCCAGCAGCAAATCCCGGCTGCAGCTGATTACCTGCCCCACCCTTGTACTCAATGCGCAGAACGATCCATTTCTACCGGCAAGCGCCCTGCCCTCGCCGCATGAAACCAGCCCGGCCGTACTACTGGAGTTCCCGCGGCATGGCGGCCACGTCGGCTTTGTCAGTGGCCGCTTTCCCGGCCACATCAACTGGCTGCCACAACGCGTACTGAATTTTTTCCAGCCCTATCTGCAGCCCTGAAGCTAGCTCGCATGCTGGCAAACAAACTGCCGCTCTCATTGCCAAAGCCCGTACAGTTCTGCATGATGTCCGTTTTGGCTGAACGCATTACCACAGGCTTACAGAATGTCCGACATCCTCAATACCATTGTTGCCACCAAACATCAGGAAGTCTCTGCCGCCCTGCAAACCCGTCCGCTCAGTGTAGTACGTGAAGCGGCCGAAGCACGTCGCACTGACAAGCGTGACTTTGTTGCCGCCATGCGCGCCAAGCATGTACTGGGCCAGCCGGCGGTGATTGCTGAAATCAAGAAAGCCAGCCCCAGCAAGGGCGTGATCCGTGCTGACTTCAACCCGGCAGCCATTGCTGCAAGTTATGCCAGCGCTGGCGCAGCTTGCCTGTCGGTCCTGACGGACAAGCAGTATTTCCAGGGTGATGCCAGCTATCTGGAAGCTGCCCGTGCCGCCTGCCATCTGCCGGTTTTGCGCAAGGACTTCATGGTGGACGAATACCAGCTGTATGAAGCCCGCGCCATGGGGGCGGACTGCATCCTGCTGATTGCCGCCGCCCTGCCGCTGGTACAGATGCGTGACTTCGAAGCCCTGTCGCGCGAGCTGGGCATGGCTGTTCTGGTCGAAGTACACAATGAGGAAGAACTGGAACAGGCGCTGCAGCTGGATACCGAACTGATCGGCGTCAACAACCGCAATTTGCGCACCTTTGAAGTCAGCCTCACCACCACGCTCAAATTGCTGCCGGGTATCAGCAATGGTCGCATCGCCGTCACCGAAAGTGGCATCCTCAGTGTGGACGACGTACGCCTGATACGCAGCCACGATGTCCACAGCTTCCTGGTAGGAGAGGCATTCATGCGTCAGGACGATCCCGGCGCAGCGCTGGCCAACCTGTTCTTTCCTGCTGCACAGTAAATCAGACAATAAGCGACTGACTTACCGCAACTGCAACCCAAATAAAACGGCCACTGAAACAGTGGCCGTTTTGCTGTTCCAGACCAAGCAACTCAGTAATCCGCCCCCAGATACAGATAGCCACTGAGCTTGCCATTCCTGGCATTGCCTACGCCAAGAAAAAATGGCCCAAGTATGGTGTCTGCCGCCAGAAATACCGAGCCGGCAGGAATCCAGCCCGTATTACTACCATTGAACGGATTTCCCCATACTCTGCCAACCTCAGCCGACATCCCGGCATACAGTCCGCTTCCCAGCACCGAAGGCAGTGATGACGCCCGCCAGTACACCATCAACCGGGATAGCGCCACCTTCTCACCCAATAGCTCTCCCGCCTGATATCCGGTCAGATTCAGGAAACCACCTAGCGACTCCAGCCGGTAATCATCCTGCTTGCGATTGACAATGCCACGCGCCTTACCGGTAAGCCGGAAGGTAATATTCCCAAAAGTCTTGACCCCTTCCACGATCGCATCGTAATCACGACTGGCGGTATAGCTGCCCATTGCCGGCAGGGAGGATGTCAGCACCGTATTCATGAAATAACCCGAACGTGGCCAGCGCGGATTATCGAACTGATCGATCACCAACTTGCCACGTACGCCTGCGTAGCTGTGCGTGATGTTGTCCGACAGATACGAGAACTGTCCCTGGGATAGATAACTTTCAACCCGTGAATCAAACAGACCAATCCGGAACTCACCGTAACGCCCCAGAACGGTACCGACATCAGCATTCACCGAAGTTACATCATTACTGATTTCTGCATATTTGATGTGATTGTCATCATAAAAGGACAAGGGCTGCTGGTGATAGCTGATCGATGCTGCCGCAAACAAGGGACTGTCATAGGACCATGGCTGGTATAGCTCGGTTTTGAACAGCTTATTCTTGCCGATCACCATTTCATTGCGCCAGGAGCCACCCGAAGCATTCAGCCAGTTCCGCTGATGTGCAGCAAGGAAGCTAAAGCTGGAGTCTCCCGGCGTCGAGCTACTCAGGCTCAAGCCAAAATGCACCGTATTGGGACCTATGCTCTTTTCCAGTGGCATGACCGTCATGACATTGCGACCGCTACTGGCATCAAGTGAGTAGCTCAATTGGTCGTAATCGCCCGTGGCAAATGTGTCGCGCAATTTCTTGCGCACTTCACCGACCGCCTCATCTCCCTGCAATCCGGTAATACTTTTAGCCAGCCCATCTACATTGACAAAACGGCTACCGCTCTTAACTTGCACCTCATCCACAACTGGATAAGACGGCAGTTGAAGCCGTCTGCGCCAGGCGGTGTAACGTTCCGGACTGACAGAGAAACGGCTCAACTCTTTGGTCTGTGCAATCGCGGCCACAGTGCCGCGCTGGATGATCGCCTGGTTGTCGCCAAAGGCAGCAGAATTGTAACCATTCAGGTCTGGCCGGATCAGGACATCCCCCTTCTCCATCAGCGCCATCTGTTCTTTGACATTGCGGCCAACCATCAGATTGGAGGTCTGAGCCACCACATCAAACAGGCTGTTGATCTGATCCTTGGTTAGGGGGGGCGTTCCCACATCCACCACGATAAGATGCTGGGCGCACTGCCGTGCATCCTGGATGGGCAGATTACGGGCCAGACCACCATCCACCAGCAAACGACCATTGGTTTCCACCAGGTCGAACAGGCCAGGGACTGCCATGCTGGCACGCAGCGCCTCGGCCAGTGGTCCCTTGTCGAACACCACCGCCTCACCATTGGCAAGATCAGTGGCAACGGCACGAAATGGAATGGGCAACTGATCAAAAGAGTCGAGCTGCCGATCTCGGGTTAGTTTACGGATGAACATTTCGATTTCTTGCGAATTGATGGCACTGCGTGGCACACGCAGCTGACCATCCTGCAAACCGAAAGTCACGTCCAGATAGTTCTTGTAATCATCCCGCTTCTTGTCATAGGGGATATCACTTCTGGGCAAGCGACCGGACAACATTTGATCCCAGTTGGCATTTTTGAAATCCTCTGCCATTCGGTCCAAATCCATACCATTAGCATAAACACCACCAATCAGCGCCCCAGCACTGGTTCCGGCAATGCAGCGAATCGGGACATGCAGCCGCTGTAATTCACGCAGCACACCCAGATGGGCGAATCCACGTGCTCCACCTCCGCCAAGCACTACACCAACTCCCTCATCGGGACCTAGCTCCTCAGAGTGGGCTGACTGGCAGTTCAGTAATAGCAAGCTGCCAAGGAACAACATTCCCAGCAGGAAATCAGAAATTCTTTTTGCGCGAAAATGCATATTCAGTAAAAAAGGGAAATTTACTATTTCACCTAAGCATCACGGTGACGTAAGATATAGTGACATACATTCGACAAAACATAGAGCCCAATAAAGCTAAGGCACAATGTTCGATTTTAAATCTCTGGTCAGCTCCCTGCTCACAAAAAACTCCCTGGCAACGGGCATCGCACAATCTGCGACCTTGCTGGTGAGGGACCTGCCGCAGACTGAATACTTCACGGCACTTGTCGAAATCATCAAGGCCATCTCCAAGATCAACGCGGATACCGACATTCCGTTGAAGGAGCGCATCAAGACACTGGTCTATGTCGATGACAAGGCCCATAACATCCACCATCAGCTGTGCCAGGATTTCCTGGCCGCCACACCGGGCAGCAAAAACTACCTGCCCACCATTCTGGCCTTCTGGCACGAGCTTGCCAATGCATACCAGATTTGCCTTCGCCTGTATCAGGCTGCGCCAAACAATGCAATGGAAGCAGATATCCGGCTGATCACGGCACGTGGGCTACATCACCAGATGCGCCTGATCGCATGGAACTCCCTGCGCTACCTGAAGCCGGAAGGCTCGGTCTGGCAGCAGGGCTTCCGCTTTTACATGCAGGCTGAAGATGCGGGTGTGGCCCGTACACCGCTCATGCTGTATCCAGATGCCAAGGTGGAAGTCAGTTGCGAGCAATTGCTGCTGCAAGGCTGCATGTTGTACCTGGCACAGACCGACAACATGCTGCACCGGGAAATCATTGCAGTCGACCAGTTAATGATGCCGCTGAGCCAGGGAATTCACCTGGAAAAACAGCCGCCAGCGCAGGAGCCGGTGTTTGTCATCAATCTGAGCATGCCGGAACATCCACAACCCATCTTGCGTGGCATGGCGGGCAAGTGGCTACGCTACTGGTCCACCAATGATCTCACCAGCCGCCTGGCAGACCTGATGTTTGATCTGGATCGCTCGATTCCGCCGACTCTGCGGGCACTGGACGCAAAACTGGAGTGTGAGGAATGGCTTGCACTATGTGAAAAACTGGCCATCCGCTGGTCGGATGATGGTGGAAAGTCACTACGTAAATCCGAGCGCTCGCTGCACACCTCCTCTGCGCAAGTGACCATTGGTTTCGAACGCGTAGCCTTTGCTGTCAAAATCCAGGATATCGAAAACAACAGTAGCAACAATATTCAGGAATGGAAGGTCAACGACATCAGCAGCAGCGGAATGGGGCTGACCTTTGTCGGCAAGAGTGTGGAACAGTTGGCCATTGGCCGTATCGTACTGGTCAAGACTGAAAACCACCCCCTGTTGCTGGGTGCCATCCGCCGTATTCTGCGGCAGCAGAACGGCACCAAAGTCGGTATCGAAATCTTGGGACAAAGTCCGGTAGGTGTTTCATTGACCGAACCTGGTGGTGACCGTGAGCAGCCTACCACCGCCATCTACATTACCCAGCCCAACTCTCGCAAAGGACAGCGCTGGTTCCTGATGCCGAAATTACTCGCAGCCCCCGGCAAGGAGCAGATTCTGACTGCACAGGGAAAATCATATCTGATCAGGCTGAAAACCCCGCAGCAGGAGTTTGAAGACTGTAGCAACAGCGACTTTGACACGCTGTCAAAAGTGGATTGATCACGCCAACGCTGGCAGCGGCTTATCGACTACATCGTCATCACAATAAAAAACGCCCGCATATGCGGGCGTTTTCATGACAGCCGGATTGGCTTACAACACTTCGATAATGCCAGCTGCACCCATGCCGGTACCGATACACATAGTCACCATGCCATAGCCCTGCTGGCCGGCATTACGCATGCCATGTACCAAGGTAGCGGTACGGATGGCACCAGTAGCGCCCAAGGGGTGGCCCAGAGCAATCGCCCCGCCATGCGGGTTGATCTTGCTGGTATCCAGTGCCAGATCACGCGTCACCGCCAATGCTTGCGCGGCAAAAGCTTCGTTCAGCTCGATCCATTTCAGATCATCCTGCGTGATACCCGCTTGCTGGCAAGCAGCCGGAATGGCTTCTTTCGGGCCAATACCCATGATTTCCGGCGGCACACCCTTCACCGCAAAGGTGACATAGCGCGCCAACGGCACCAGGTTGAACTCTTTGAGTACCCGCTCGGACACCAGAATCACCGCGCCGGCACCGTCGGACATTTGCGAAGAGTTACCAGCAGTCACCGAGCCCTTGGCATCAAATACCGTCTTCAGCTTGGCCAAACCTTCCAGCGTGGTCTCGCGACGCGGACCTTCGTCGGTATCCAGCAACCTGGTCTTGCTGAGGACTTCGCCGGTTTCCAGATTCGGGGTACGGTAGGTCACTTCCAGCGGGGTGATTTCGCTCTTGAAAGCACCGGAATCAATGGCGGCAATGGCACGGCGATGCGACTCAACGGCAAATGCGTCCTGATCTTCACGTGACACACCCCACTGCTGCGCCACTTTTTCTGCTGTCAGGCCCATGCCATAGGCGATGGCATAGTTTTCGTCCTTGGCAAAGATTTCCGGGTTCAGCGATACCTTGTTACCCATCATCGGCACCAGCGACATGGACTCGGCACCGGCAGCAATCACCACATCAGCCTCACCCAGGCGAATGCGGTCAGCTGCCATCTGTACCGCATTGATACCGGACGAGCAGTAACGGTTGATGGTGATGCCACCCACGGTATTGGGCAGCCCTGCCAGCAACACGCCGATACGCGCCATGTTCAGGCCCTGCTCTGCTTCCGGAAAGGCACAACCCACCACGCAGTCGGAAATCAGTTTCGGATCCAGCGTCGGCACCTGGGCCAGCGCGCCGGTAATCACATGCGCCAGCATGTCATCCGGACGCACATGACGCATCATGCCACGCGGTGCCTTGCCCACCGGGGTACGGGTGGCAGCGACGATATAAGCTTCCTGTACTTGCTTGACCATTTTTCAATCTCCTTGCAGCCGACGGCTCCGCCCCTCGCGGCCGTCGGTCTGATGCATTGTTCGTATTAGTTGCGCAGCGGTTTGCCGGTGGTGAGCATGTTGGCAATGCGGTCCTGGGTTTTGGAATTTTGCAGCAGGGTCATGAAGGCCTTGCGTTCCAGATCCAGAATCCACTGCTCGTTCACCAGCGTACCGGCCTCAACATCACCACCGGTCATGACATCGGCGATTTGCGAAGCAATGAAGAAGTCATGCTGGGAGATGAAGTGTCCTTCCAGCATATTGATCAGCGAGCCCTTGATGGAAGCGGCACCAGAGCGGCCAGCCACCGGGAAGCCCTTCACTTTCAGCGGCGGGCGATAGCCGGATTCGGCCATGGCCAGCGCTTGCTGCTTGGCGACATACAGCAGTTCGTAAGCATTGAATACCACCGGGTCACCCTTGCGGAAGAAGCCGATTTCCTGCGCTTCCTGACCGCTGGTGGCCACCTTGGCAGTGGCAATGGCCATGAAGTAATCTTTCAGCGCAGCCAGCACATCACCCTTGGCTTCCTGTGCGGCACGCAGGGCAAACTCCTTGCAACCGCCACCGCCCGGCAGCAGGCCGACACCCACTTCCACCAGACCAACATAAGATTCCAATGCCGCAACGGTCTTGTCGCAGTGCATGGCGAATTCGCAACCGCCACCGAATACATAGCCCTGGGTTGCCGCCACGGTGGGCACCTGGCTGTAACGCAGGCGCATGGAGGTTTCCTGGAAGCGGCGCACGGTAGCGTCAATGGCAGCCCAGTCGCCAGTCATGAAGGCTGGCAGCATGGATTGCAGATCGGCACCAACCGAGAACGGCTCTTCGGTCTGCCAGATCACCAGCCCCTTGAAGCGCTGCTCTGCAATATCCAGTGCGGTGTTCAAACCGGTGATGACATCCGGGCCAATGGCATGCGCCTTGGACTTGAACGACACCACCAGGATTTCGTCACCCGTGGTGAAGGCACGTACACCGTCGTTTTCGAATACGGTTTCACCCAGCGGAGCAGCCACCTCACCCAGCACACGGGCCGGGGCCAACTGGCGCTGGTATACGTCCAGCGTGGAGCGGCCTACCAGGTTCTGACCTGCCGCATTGTAGGAGCCATCAGCAAAATGCACGCCGGCACGGTCGGCCTGCAATGCCCAGGCAGGCAATGCGGCACCGGACAAGGCCTTGCCTGCCTTGATGTCTTCATCAATCCACTGTGCTACCTGCTGCCAACCGGCAGCTTGCCAGGTTTCAAACGGGCCAACCGACCAGCCAAAGCCCCAGCGAATGGCAAAATCCACATCACGGGCGCAGTTGGCAATATCTGCCAGATGGTAAGAGATGTAATGGAATACATCGCGGAAGCAGGCCCACAGGAATTGCGCCTGCGGATGCTCACTCGCGCGCAGCTGACGGAATTTTTCGGCCGGGTCAGCAATTTTCAGGATGTCCTTGACCGCATCATCACCCTTTTGCCCGCCACCAACGTATTCGCCGCTGGCCGCGTCGAACACGAACATTTTCTTGCCGTCTTTCTTGTAGATACCAACCTTGGTCTTGGCACCCAGCGCACCAGCTGCAATAAGCTTCTGCAACCATTCCGGCGATTTGAACAAGGCATGCCACGGGTCACCCGGCAGCGTGTCGTCCATGGTTTTTACCACGTGGGCAAAGGTGTCCAGGCCTACAACGTCGGCAGTACGGAAGGTGGCAGACTTGGGACGACCCAGACGCGGACCGGTCAGGTCATCGACAATGTCAAAGCGGATGCCGAATTTTTCGGCATTGGCAATGGTTGCCAGCATGGAGAACACACCAATGCGGTTGGCAACAAAATTGGGGGTATCCTTGGCACGCACCACGCCCTTGCCCAGCACGGAAACCAGGAAGCGTTCCAGATTGTCCAGCATGCCCGCATCGGACGTCACGCACGGGATGATCTCGACCAGGTGCATGTAACGCGGCGGGTTGAAGAAGTGCACACCGCAAAAGCGCGGACGCACGGAATCGGGGCAGCTCTCAGCCAGTTTGTTGATGGACAGGCCGGAGGTATTGGTGGCGAAAATGGTGTGCTCGCCCAGATGCGGTGCCACCTTGTGATACAGGTCGGCTTTCCAGTCCATGCGCTCGGCAATGGCCTCGATCACAACGTCACAGTCTTTGAGCAGGTGCAGGTGATCTTCGTAATTGGCCGGCTCGATATAAGCCACGGCATCCTTGTTGGACAGCGGGGACGGCTTGAGCTTTTTCAGCCCGTCCAGTGCTTTGAGCACGATGCCGTTCTTGTTGCCTTCTTTGGCGGGCAAATCAAACAGGATGGTCGGCACTTTGGCATTGACCAGATGAGCGGCAATCTGCGCACCCATCACGCCAGCACCCAGCACTGCCACCTTGCGTACATTGAACTTGGTTTGAGACATGGTTTCCTCGTTATGTTGAAACTCATCAATCATGGGGCAGGCCCCTCATGCCTGCCTTGCTGTCGGGGCATGACCGTCACACGGCCATGCCCCTGCCACGCCCCTAAACCATTACTGTCTGTTTAGAAGCTGTAGTTGTACTGCAGACCAAGGAATTGCAGATTGGTCTTGTAAGAACCGGTTGTGGTTTCGCCGTTACCCGTGCAAGTTGTCGAGGTAGACGAGCAGTTGTCGGTATAGTTGACGTTGGTATTCTTGAAGAACACATAAGAATAGGCAAAATCGATCGAAGACTGCTTGCTCAGCTTGTAGTTGGCACCAAAGGACAACCAGTAGCGGTCGCTATCCGGCAGAGCAGGATGGGTCTCATCCGTATTTTTGACCGGGGACTGGTCCCAGGCGATACCGGTACGCAACAGCAGATTGTCGCTGTAGTGATAATTGGCACCCAGCGACAGCTTGAAGGTATCGCGCCAGCCTTGCTTGATCACCAGATCACCCTCACCTGCCTGGCTGAACTTGATATCGATCTGATCCAGACGAGAATGACGAGTCCAGGTCAGATCGGTCATCAGATCAACCTTGTCATTCAACTTGTGGAAAGCATTGACCGAAACCGACTCAGGCGTATCCACGGTGACAGAACCATCGGAATTCACGTGGTGGTAGGTATTCTGAACAAACTGGAGCACTGCACTGTTGGTAATGGTGCTCAAATCCCAGTAAGCCTTACCATCCAGTTTCTGACGGATATTGGAACGGTAGGCCACGCCAAAACGGGTAGCCTCATCCAGCTGATACATATAACCCATATTGAAACCGAAACCCCAGCCGTCAGCACTGAGAGCAGCATGGCCATCGGCAGCACCTACAGCTGACAAATCCACAGCCTTGCTCAAATAGGCTTTCATATACTGGGCAGACAGACCAAAGCCAAAGGCATGATGGTCATCCAGCTTGTAAGACACCGACGGGTTGAAGTTCAGCGTATCCAGCTTGATGCTTTCCAGCGCGTAACGACCGGCCCAGGTTTCGCCATAATTCAGATCCGTACCATACGGGACGAATATGCCCAGACCAACCGTCCACTTGTCATTAACCTGATGTGTTACGTAGAACGACGGGGCCACCACATAGTCCGGCGCATAGCCGCTAGCGCTACCGCCACCTGTAGAAGCGCCGGAGTGTTTTTTAGAGCCGTTATCGGTATAGCTGGAATCCGGAACAACCAGGGTCAGGCCACCGGAGATATTGTCTCCAGTCAGTCGCGACATGCCTGCCGGGTTATAGAAGATGGTGGAAGCGTCATTGGCTTCTGCGCTATTGGCAAATGCCGTACCTTGCGCGGAAACGCTTTGCGAGCCGAAGTGGTAACCGGAAGCCAGTGCTGTGGAAGAGAACGCCCCGACGGCAACTCCCATCAGCATCACGGATTGGCTGAGGTGCTTGAGTTTCATGTGTCATCCCTCTCTGCGAATATATCTGTATGTAGTCCTAGTCGCTTTTTATGTCCGTATTACTACGGATCAAATTGGATACTACCAGAGAATCTAAGCATGTCCACCAAAATAAGAGCGTTTGTTCCAAACGATCGTTTTACACAACAAACAAGCAACAAATACTCTTAAATTCAACCAACTTCTGCCAAGTTTCGCGATTTACCGTCAACATCAATTGCCACAAAAGTGGCTATCACTTCAGTGACAAACACAAGCTCGCCATCCAGCCGTTCTGCTTCCACCGATATCTTCAAGGTTACCGACTTCTGTCCTACACGCAGCCTTTCCACATAGAGATTGACTACATCTCCCAGCAGGATGGGATGAGTGAACTGGAATGCATTCACCGCCACCGTCGCCACCGGCCCCCGCGCCAGGCGCTCTGCATCCAGACTACCTGCCATATCGATCTGCCCCATCAGCCAGCCTGCCTGTACGCGCCCGTAGGCATTGGTGGCGGTTGGCAGAGCACGTACCCGCAACGTGGGCAGGCGAGGTGAATTGGAATCCATGTGGTACTCCTGGTGAGCAATCGCTTAGCCAAGCCGCCGTCGCACAGCAGCTTGACTGAACGGCCGGATGGAAAACCACCCGGCAATGCATTCAGTCTAGATAATCAGTTTAGAAGATGTGCCGCTTCAGTAGTGCCGCATCGTGCTGCTCAAGCGCCATGTCGAAATCATCTACCATGATGACATCACGCTTCAGCTTACGCGCCCGCGTTACCGCATCGAATTCGGCTTGCGTCACCAGACCTGCACGCAAAGCCTCTCCCAGACGCTCTTTGGCGGTAATTGTCTGGAACTTGCCCTCGCGCACCAGCTTGCGCAGCTTCTGCTCAAGCGGCTCGGTAGCCAGAATCGCCGTCAGCGCATGCTGCAGAACACCAACCGCATCATCTTCGGAAGGCGGCACATACATGCCGTGCGTCAGTCGCTCGCGCATACCACCCGGCTCCATCATGGCTCGTGCCACCTTGGTGCCAATGCGGTCGGATGCCGGCTTCAGCGTCAGCCCCCACGGGAAGATGATCTTGCGCAACACCACAGCCAGACCACGGCTGGGCAGGTTGGCCAGGAAGCCGTCCATGGCCTGCTGCAAATCAAACAGCGCATTTTCAACAGCCCAGCTCAGTACGGCCAGGTCTTCCTTTTGCGCGCCTTCACGCTCGAAGCGCTTGAGGCAAGCCGTGGCAATGTACAGATTGGACAGCATGTCACCCAGACGGGCCGACAGTTTTTCACGGAATTTCAGCGAACCACCCAGGCTGAACATGGCCATATCGGATAGCAAGGCAAAGGCACTGGAGAAGCGGGTGATCTGCTTGTAATAAGGTGCAGTGGCACCACTGCGTGGCGCACCGGCAAAACGCGCACCGGTCAAGCCCAGCCACAGCGAACGGAACACATTACTGATGACAAAGTTGATGTGACCGGTAATGGCACGATCAAACTCGGCACCATCATTGGCCATGGCTGCCTTCATTTCACGCAGCACAAAGGGATGACAGCGGATGGCACCCTGACCATAGATGATCATCGAACGGGTGAGAATGTTGGCACCTTCTACCGTAATACCGATCGGAATGGATTGATAGGCACGGGCCAGATAATTGCGCGGGCCCAGCACCACCGCCTTGCCACCATGGATGTCCATCGCGTCATTGATGGTTTTGCGCATGCGCTCGGTGTTGTGGTACTTGAGCACGGCGGACAGCACGGATGGCTTTTCGCCCATGTCCAGACCGGTCAGCGCCAGATCCTGGGATGCCTCCATCTGATAGGTGTAGCCGCCAATGCGGGCCATGGCTTCGTCCACGCCTTCGAATTTGCCAATGGGCAGACCAAACTGGTCGCGAATACGGGCATAAGCACCGGTGGTGAAGGTTGTCACCTTGCCGCAGGCCACCGACATGGCCGGCAGGGAAATGCAACGACCAACCGACAGACACTCTACCAGCATGCGCCAGCCCTGACCGGCAAACTCGCGCCCGCCGATGATCCACTCCAGCGGAATGAACACATCCTTGCCCCAGGTTGGGCCATTCATGAAGGCAGCACCACCCGGAAAGTGGCGGCGACCGATACATACGCCTTCATGCTCGGTAGGAACCAGTGCGCAGGTAATGCCGATTTCTTCCTTGTCACCCAGCAGGTGATCCGGATCGTACATCTTGAATGCCAAGCCCAGAATGGTGGCAATAGGTGCCAGGGTAATCCAACGCTTTTCCCAGCTGACGCGCAGACCCAGCACATTTTCATGGTGCTGGCCAGTACGCGGATCGGTATAGCTACCACGGCAGACAATGCCGTAGTCAGGAATGCTGCCAGCATCAGAACCAGCATATGGGCTGGTCAGGGCAAAGCAAGGTACTTCCACGCCCTTGGCCAGACGCGGCAAGTAGTAGTCTTTTTGTGCTTCGGTACCGTAGTGCTGCAACAACTCACCCGGACCGAGCGAGTTGGGCACCATGACCGACACCGCTGCAGAGCCGCCACGGGTGGCAATCTTGGTTACCACCTTGGCGTGGGCATAGTTGGAGAACTCCAGGCCGCCGTACTTCTTCTTGACGATCATGCCCAGAAAGCCGTTGTCCTTGATGAACTGCCATACTTCCGGCGGCAGATCCTTCAGTTCATGCGTGATCTTCCAGTCATCGATCATCGCGCACAGCCGTTCGGTCGGACCATCCAGAAACGCCTGTTCTTCCGCGCTCAGTTTTGCATCCGGAAAAGATAGCAGGCGCTGATAATCCGGCTTGCCGGAAAACAGGTCTCTATCCCACCACACCGTGCCGGCATTGATTGCCTCCTGCTCGGTCTGCGACATCGCCGGGGTGATCTTCTTGAAGATACCAAAAACCGGACCAGTAAAAACGGCACGTCGCAGCGGCACGACGTTCAGCACCACGGCGAAGAGTGCAAACACGCCCCAGGCAATGGTGGAAACCGGGCAGCCAAACGCAAATTGCAGGCTGGCAAGCCAGGCAGCCAGCCCCACAGTCCACGCCAGCACCGGCGCGCGATAGTACGCCAACGCACCGATCAGTGCGATGAGAAGAACAGCAGCAAACATTGTGAATTACCCTCGTGTTGACCCTGCTAACCTTCGACAGGCGAGACCAACCCGGCAACCACAAATGGCACAAGATACTTCACGATCATGTCAGGATCCCTGGCGGAAACGATCTGGCTGCGGGTGAAGATTTTCAGCACATCATTTCCGGCAAAGGCGTTGAACATGACACTGAATGCGAAGTGCATCCTCCAGGCCAGCTCCTCCACCCCAAGCTCTGGCAGCGCATGATGAAATGCGCGCGAGTAGCGTTGCACGAACACACTGTATTGCTGAGAGATGGTTTCACGCAGCAGACGGTGATTTTCCACCAGCGTGCGCGACAGAAGTCTGACAAACAGGGCCCCGCCCCTCGCAGGGTCCTTGGACAGTGCCAGACACGGACGGATAAACGTCGTGACCAGCCCCTCCACCGACAGCTTCTCTTCTCTTGTCTCCAGCTCATCCAGTTCCGCCAGGCAGGACGCAATCAAGGGCGCCAGCCTGCGCATGAACACGGCTTCAAACAGTGCATCCTTTGAGCCGAAGTGATAATTCACCGCAGCCAGGTTGACTTCGGCCTGCTGAGTAATCATGCGAAGCGAGGTAGCCTCAAAACCGTGCTCCACGAACAGCCGCTCGGAAACGTCAAGAATGCGTGTTGCCGTATCCGGGCGGCTGGCTTCCATGTTCTCTTGTGCCTTTTTTGTACTTGCAGAGTATTTAGTCTTGTCCATCTCAGCTTTCGAACAAGCGTTTCAAACTTACGTTTTAATTTGATCAGTGTCAAGAACATCCTCCTTACTGCGTGGATGGATTTCCAGTACACCATCGCGAAAACGGCAGTCTAAAGTCTAGACTGCCGTTCGTTTGAATGAAACGCAGGTATCAATATTTAGTCAAGCCCACGTGCCAGATCGGCCTTCAGGTCTTGCACATTCTCCAGGCCCACGGCAACGCGAATCAAGCCCTCTTCGATGCCGGCTTTCTGGCGCACCTCCGCTGCCACTCGCGCATGCGTGGTGGATGCCGGGTGGGTAATTGTACTCTTTACATCACCAAGATTGGCAGTCCGTGAAATCAGCTCTACGCCATCCACCAGCTTCCATGCGCCAGCTCGACCGCCCTTCACTACAAAAGACACCACCGCACCACCCGCTTTCTGCTGACGTAGCGCCAGCTCATGCTGCGGATGACTGGGCAGGCCCGGGTAATAGACACGTTCGATGGCCGGGTGCGCCTCCAGCCAGCACGCCAGTTCCAATGCATTGGCGCTGTGCTTGTCCATACGCAGTGCCAGGGTTTCCAGACCAGAGAGCAACACCCAGGCATTGAACGGTGCCAGCGTCGGACCTGCCGTACGTACATGCAGATAAACCTGCTCCACCAGCGCATTGCTGCCGACCACCGCGCCACCCATCACCCGGCCATGGCCATCGAGATACTTGGTTGCCGAGTGCATCACCAGATCAGCCCCCAGTTTGAGCGGCTGCTGCAAGGCTGGCGAGCAGAAGCTGTTATCCACCACCAGCAAGGCATGGTGACGATGTGCAAGGTCGGCAATGGCCGCGATATCCGCAATCTCAGTGAGGGGATTGGAGGGTGTTTCCAGGAAAAACAGCTTACTGTTGGGCTTGGCCGCAGCTTCCCAAGCGGCCAGGTCGCGCGCATCGACAAAGGTGGTTTCCACGCCAAACTTGGCCAGCAGGCCGGCAAACAGATTGGTGGTGGAGCCGAACAGGCTTTGCGAGGAGACAATATGATCGCCGGCCTTGAGCAGGCTCATCATGATGGCCTGAATGGCAGCCATGCCGGTGGCAGTCGCGATAGCCCGCTCGCCCCCCTCCATCAGTGCCAAGCGTTGCTGGAAGGCGCTGACGGTGGGGTTGGTAAAGCGGGAATAGGTATACCCTTCGATCTCTCCCATAAACATGGCAGCAGCCTGCTCTGCCGACTCGTAACAGAAGCTGGAAGTCAAATGCAGCGCCTGGCTGTGTTCGCGATATTCGCTGCTCTCGCGCCCGCCACGGATCGCCAGTGTTTCCGGATGGTATTGCAGGGGGTTGTTTTCAACTGACATGATGATTCTCGAATCTTGTTATCGGCCGCAAGCCACCATGGCTTGCCACCGCCTTGTGCAGGCTATCTTGCCTGATCAGTACCCATTATCTAAATGAAATTGCGGCATAACGATGTCAGCCGCTGGCGCTATACCCGGACTGCCATAAAAAAAACCGGCCGAAGCCGGTTTTTTCTGAGCCTGATTTACATCAGGTTTTGCTCAGCCACATTCAGATTCAAATCGATCATCTGGGTGCTGACCGGGTTTTCCTCTTTATTGTCAGCTCCGCGCGCGCACTCGATGGCATCCAGATAAGCGGCGGTGATATCGCCGGTAATGTACTTGCCGTCGAAGCAGGAGGTTTCAAACTCGTGCAGTTTCGGATTGACCGAGTGCACGGCTTCCTGAAGAGCGGACAAGTCCTGGTAGATCACCGCATCCGCACCGATTTCGGCCGCGATTTCCTGCTCGGTCCGACCGGTAGCCAGCAGCTCGGCGCGGGTTGGCATGTCGATACCGTAGACATTGGGGAAACGCACCGCTGGGGCTGCTGAAGCAAAGTACACCTTGCGGGCACCCGCATCACGCGCCATCTGCACGATTTCCTTGGAGGTAGTGCCACGCACGATGGAGTCGTCCACCAGCAGCACATTGCGGTCCTTGAACTCGCAGGCAACCGGATTCAGCTTCTGGCGAACCGACTTCTTGCGCACTGCCTGGCCCGGCATGATGAAGGTGCGGCCGATATAACGGTTCTTGATGAAACCTTCGCGATACGGCAAGCCCAGGCTGTTGGCCAGTGCCAGTGCGCTGGGGCGGCTGGTATCCGGAATCGGCATCACCACGTCGATATCCAGTTCCGGCAGTACCCGGCGGATTTTTTCGCCCAGCTTCTCCCCCATCACGATGCGCGACTGGTAGACCGAAGCGCCGTCAATGACCGAATCCGGACGGGCAAAGTAGACATACTCGAACAAGCAAGGCGCGTGGCGTACTTCCTTGGCACACTGGCGGGCATGGAAATCACCATCGAAGCTGACGAAAACAGCTTCACCCGGTTCCACATCGCGCAGGGTGCTGAAACCGGAGCAATCCAATGCCACCGATTCGGAGGCAAACATGTACTCGGTCTTGCCACTACCGTTGGTACTGCCGATGACCAGCGGGCGGATGCCATTGGGGTCGCGAAAAGCCACCAGGCCATAACCGGCAATCAGCGCCACCACTGCGTAAGCACCACGCACGCGGCGATGTACCGCCTCAACGGCGCCGAAGATGGCATCCACACTCAGCTCAAAGCCCACCACACGCTCTGCCAGTTCATGGGCAAACACGTTAAGCAGGACTTCCGAGTCGGAATTGGTGTTGATATGACGCAGGTCGTGACGGAACATATCCGCCTTGAGTTCGTCGGTATTGGTCAGATTGCCGTTATGCGCCAGCACGATGCCGAAGGGCGAGTTGACATAGAACGGCTGGGCCTCGGCCAGACTGGAAGCAGAACCAGCCGTCGGGTAGCGCACGTGGGCGATACCGGCATTGCCCATCAGCGAGCGCATGTTGCGGGTGCGGAAAACGTCGCGCACCATGCCGCTGCCCTTGTGCATGTGAAAGGTCTTGCCACTGGAGGTGACAATACCCGCCGCATCCTGCCCACGGTGCTGCAGCACTTGCAGTCCGTCATACAACAACTGGTTGACG
>NZ_JASLFG010000007.1:0-32900 GCF_030150775.1 Aquitalea sp. | reverse complement strand
CCTGGTCAGCCAATGGCGGCAACAAGCCGCCGCAATGGAAGGAAAGTCATGCCCCAACACACCGTAAACCCGCACAGCACCATCCAGCCCCGTCCACCGCCACCACGCAGGCGACGGCGGCTGCTGGCCAGCTGCCTGCTCGCCCTGCTGACCGCCTGCGCCGGCAGCGCCTCCTCCTTCAGCCTGATCGGCGCACCGGTGCGCGTGTATGACCTGACCGGGAAAATTTACACCATTCTGGATGCCGAATTCGACTTCATCGGCCGCACGGGCGCGCCTGGCGCTGGAGGTGAGGTGTGCTGCGCCAGCCTGCCAAAGAAGTGGTATCCCGGCATGATCGCCACCGTGCGCTGGCTTAAAGATCCTGACGCCTGTCTGGATTGCGCACCCAATATTGACAAGGAGAAGAAGAAATTTAAGGAATACATGAAAAAGAAAGAAGCCACCTACCAACGCCTCAGCGCGCAGGTGGAACTCCCCCCCTACGGCGATACCTGCGGGATTGCACTCGTTTTCTTCCCTTGTGATCAGGTCAGAGTGGTGATTGATTGCCGTGAATCCGGCTACATCGCCCGCGCCGATGACAAAGACATTCTTCAAAAATACGGGATGACACAACAATGTCCGAAACAACCTTAAGCCCTGCCCACACCGCCCCACCCTGGGATGAAACACGTGATGCCTTCCCCAGCGATGCCCAGGTGCTGCGCGCCAACCGCATGAGCCAAAGCCGGGAAATGGATGCGCTTTACTTTGCAGCCCATGTCAAACGCAGGCCGCCGCCCTGTGGCATGGTATGCAATGTCTCGCTGTTTTTTGATGGCACCAATAACCATCTGTACACCGACGAAGCGCATAACAACCATTCCAATATTGGCCGGCTGTTCCGTGCCGCCATTCAGGGGAAAAGCGCCGCAAAAGATGGCTTTTTTGCCTATTACCTGCAAGGGGTGGGCACCCAGTTTCGCGAGATCAAGGAGGATGGGCCGTCGCCTGCGGGCCTGAAATATGCCGCCGGTGGCCAGATGCGTATTCACTGGGGCTTTACCCGCTTGATTGATGCCTTGCAACGCACCATCAGCCCGGATGTTGATCGATATCCGAATGATTTGACTGCTAAGGAAGCATTTAACATTGCCAGCGCCATGGAGTTTCCCCCGTTAAATGACCCCAACGATGAGTGGCAGCAACAAAAGCGTAACTGGCCGGCAGCTTGGCGGCGTAAGGAGGCGATGCAGCTGGGCCTGGCCAAGGTGCTCACCCACCGACAGAACCAGGAAGTGCCTACCGTGGCCTGCCTGAAAGTGTATGTGTATGGCTTTTCGCGCGGGGCGGCCGAGGCGCGCACCTTTGTCTACTGGCTGCATGAAATGTGTGAGCGTGGCGATGACGGTGGCTATACGCTGTTTGGCATACCGATCAAGATTCCGTTTATTGGCCTGTTTGATACCGTGGCATCGGTGGGCCTGGCCGCGCTGACCGCCCCGGCGCTGGGCCATATGGGCTGGGCGGACGACACCATGCCGCTGCCGGATGCCCCCGGCCTGATCGGCCAGCATGTGCACCTGGTATCGGCGCACGAGCAGCGCATCTGCTTTCCGCTGGACTCCACCCGTTGGGATACGGGCCACTACCCGCCCGGCCACCTGGGGGAATTTGTCTACCCCGGCGTGCATTCCGACGTGGGCGGTGGCTATGGCCTGGGTGAACAGGGCAAGGCACGCGACGGTATTGGCTCCCAGCTGTCGCAGATCGCCCTGCGCCGCATGTATCTGTTTGCTTTTCACGCCGGCGCGCCGTTAACACTGCCCAAACAGGTGTTTATCGACACGCAGGCCAGCATCGAATTTATCGAGAGTTGGCGCTGGATGTCTACCGAAGTTCGTGACACTTTCGATGTCAATAAATCCCTCATCCAACGCTTCAATGCCTGGGCCGTACGGCAGGACTGCCAGCAAGACACGGTGGAACGCATCATCGCCCGCCAGACTGCACTGATGACCGCCTGGCGCATTGCCCGCTATGCCGGCGGCCTGGGCGGGGAAGGCGGGGTGTCGCAGGAGCAGTTGCCGTATTACCGCAGCATTCCGGAGGATAGCCCTGAAGAAATCCGCTGGGCACGCCAGTCCTGGGAGCAGGCCTGCGCCAGCGATGCGGCCCAGGCCCGGTTGCAACAGGTGCAGGCCGACAATACCGCCCGCTGGGAGCGAGGCAAAGCAATCGACCAGCGCGCACTGGAACGGGCGCAGCAGCAAGTGGCCCAGCAGCCCATGCCCAGCGGGGTGCGCAACCCGGCCACCGGCCAGCAGGTAAGTGACAAGCTGCCGTCTTACGCCAAGGATTTTGACCCCAGCATGGATAAATCGCAGTTGCGCAATGCGGCCAAGGAATTCCGGGTGCATTATCTGCACTGGAAAAAAGTGGAGCCGCGCTACAACGCCCAAGGCCAGGCCATTGCCGTACCCGACCCGCTGGCCATAAAAGGCGAGCGCCCCGCCTGGCAAACCATTCCACCGCCCCCCAGGGTGGGGACGTTCACCTGGAAAGACTGGCTGCTGCGTCTGGTTGGCATTGGCAGCATGCAGTCCATGGCGCCGGAGCATGCTTATGAATCGGTCTTTCTATTGCGCCACAGCGAGCAGATGTATGCCCAGCTGATGGCAGACCCGCTCTTGTTGGCGCTGTTTGATGAGCACATTCACGATTCACGGGCCTGGTTCATGGTGGCCAGCACCGGCAACCGCGAGCCGTATGCCAGTTATTTCCGGCTGCGTACCATTCTGTACAATGACAAAACCAATAAGGACTACCAGCGGGATATTCCGGATGTGGAGAAACGCTGCCAGATACCGGCGGTTCCGGATTGGTATGGTCGGCTGTAACGCGGCCAAGCCACAGCCTGTTACTGGCGGCGCTTAGTCGCTAAAACGGCAAGCGCAAAAAACGGCCCATCTCACAATGGGCCGTTTTGCTTTTTTAAAAACAGATAACTTATTTCAGGCTGCCGGACAGAAAAGCCTTCAGGCGTTCGCTCTTGGTATTGCCGAACACTTCGTCCGGGTGGCCTTCTTCTTCCACCAGCCCCTTGTGCAGGAACATGACGTGGTTGGACACATTGCGGGCAAAGCCCATCTCGTGGGTCACCACCACCATGGTGCGGCCTTCTTCGGCCAGGGTCTGCATCACCTTCAGCACTTCGCCCACCAGTTCCGGGTCCAGCGCCGAGGTAGGTTCGTCAAACAGCATCACTTCCGGCTCCATCGCCAGCGCACGGGCAATGGCCACGCGTTGTTGCTGGCCACCGGACATATGCGCCGGGTACTTGGCCTGGGCCTGGGCATCCAGCCCTACCTTGCGCAAGTATTTTTCGGCGCGGGCAATGGCTTCGTCACGGGAAAGACCCAGCACGTGAATGGGTGCTTCGATAACGTTTTCCAGCACCGTCATGTGGCCCCACAGATTGAAATGCTGGAATACCATGGCCAGCTTGGAGCGCATGGTCTGCAGCTGCTTCTGGTCGGCCGGTATCAGTTCGCCCTGCTTGTTTTTTTGCAGGCGGATTTCCTCGCCGCCCAGGCTGATGCTGCCGGCGTTGGGTTTTTCCAGAAAGTTGATACAGCGCAGAAAGGTACTTTTTCCCGAGCCGGAGGAACCGATGATGCTGATTACATCGCCGGCCTTGGCCTTGAGCGAAATACCCTTGAGCACTTCGTGGCTGCCATAGCTCTTGTGCAGGTCTTTAACGACTAGCTTTTCCATCTTTTATCCTTGCGGGTAACTCAGGCCTTCATCGGGCGCAGGTGCGCCAGCCACTTGCTTTCCGCCTTGCGGAACAGGGCCACCAGAACAAAGGTGATACACAGGTAAATCAATGCGGCCAGGCCAAAGGCATTGAACGAGTCATAGGTGGCGGCATTCACGTCACGCGCCACTTTCAGAATGTCCGGCACGGTGGCGGTGAAGGCAACGGTGGTGGCATGCAGCATCAGGATCACCTCGTTGCTGTAGGCCGGCAGGGCGCGGCGCAGCGCGGACGGAATGATCACGCGGCGATACAGGGTGAACCTGTTCATGCCATAGGCGCGGCCAGCCTCGATCTCGCCATAAGGGGTGGCCTTGATGGCACCGGCGAAGATTTCGGTGGTATAGGCGCAGGTATTCAGGCCGAAGGCCAGAATGGTGCAGTTATACCCTTCGCGGAAGAAGTGGTTGAGGATGTCCACATCGCGCACCACATCCAGGCTGTACATGCCGGTGTAGAAGAACAGCAGCTGGATGTACAGCGGTGTACCACGGAACACGTAGGAAAACAGCCATACCGGGCTGGACAGCCATCTGGATTTGGACACGCGGGCAATGGCCAGCGGAATGGAGGCACAGAAGCCAAAGGCAATGGAAATCACCAGCAGCCACATGGTGACGGCCAGGCCCGACAGGTGATAGCCATCCGTCCACAGGAAGGCTTTCCAGTATTGTTGGATGATGTCGATCACAGATCTGCCTCCCGTACGCCGGTGGAATAACGGCGTTCCAGCCACATCAGCACCAGGCTGGAAATCGTTGTCAGAATCAGGTAAATGGCACCGGCCACCACGGTGAAGAAGAACACCTTGTACGAACTCTTGCCCGCGTCAATGGATGCCTTCACCACATCGGACAGGCCGATGATGGAGACCAGGGCGGTGGCTTTGAGCATCACCTGCCAGTTATTGGAAATACCCGGCAGGGCAAAGCGCATCACCTGCGGAAACTGGATACGGGAAAAGGTTTGCCAGCCGCTCATGCCATAGGCGATGCCAGCTTCGATCTGACCTTTGGGTACAGACAGGAAGGCCCCGCGGAAGGTCTCGGTGAAATAGGCCCCGTAAATGAAGCCCAGGGTAAACACACCGGACACAAAGGGGTTGAGGTTGATCTGCTCCATGCCCTGCCATTCGGTCAGATGATTCATGCCGATTTGCAGGCTGTAGAAGATCAGCAGCATCAGTACCAGGTCCGGTACGCCGCGAATCAATGTGGTGTAAAGCGTGGCAATGCCCTTGAGCACAGGATTGCTCGACAGCTTGGCGCCAGCGCCACCCAGACCGATGATGAAGGACACCAGCAACGACATGACTGCCAGTTCCAGTGTGATCCATGCACCGTCCAGGATGATAGGCCCGAATCCATCCAGAAACATGGCCGTTTCCCCTGTATGTTGTTATCGCTGTACAACTGCCCGGGCGCAGACTGCCACCACCTGATCCCGGCGGGAGCTGGCGAAAGCATGCCTTTGCAGCATTGGCGTAAGTGTCAGCGATTGGCGGCGGACGTAACAGTGGGTGTTACGCATCTCCTCCGCAGCCGTGATGAAAACGCGCCCCGGCAAATTGCAACGGGGCGCGGTGCCTCTGTCGGTGTTACGACTTATTTGCCGTATACATCAAACGTGAAGTATTTCTTTTCGATTTTCTTGTAGGTACCGTCCTTCAGGATGCTGGCAATCGCTTTGTCGATGGCTGCCTTCAAGTCGGTATCTTCCTTGCGCAGGCCGATGCCGGCACCGGTACCCAGGGTTTTCGGGTCGTTCAGGTTGCCACCGGCGAAGGCGAAGCCCTTGCCTTCCGGCTTTTTCAGGAAGCCTTCGTCAGCCTGAATGGCATCTTGCAGCGAGGCATCCAGACGACCGGAGGCCAAGTCGGCCAGTACCAGGCTCTGGTTTTGGTACGGAACCACTTCTACACCGCCCGGAGCCCAGTGGGCCTTGGCATAGGCTTCCTGGATGGTGCCTTGCTCAACACCAACGCGCTTGCCCTTCAGGGAGGCGGCAGTCGGCTGCAGGCCGGAACCAGCCTTGGCCACCATGCGGGTCGGGGTATTGAACAGCTTGGCGGAGAAATTGATTTCCTTCAGACGTGCTTCATTGATGGACATGGAAGACAGTACGCCATCGAATTTCTTGGCCTTCAGGGCCGGGATCATGCCGTCGAAGTCGTTTTCCACCCATACACACTTGGCTTTCATGCGTGCACAGATTTCATTGCCCAGATCGATGTCGAAACCCACCAGCTGACCATTGGGTGCCTTGGATTCGAACGGAGCATAGCTGGCGTCAACGCCAAAACGAACTTCTTTCCAGTCCTTGGCGAAAGCGCCAAAAGAAGTGGCCATCAGTGCCAGAGAAACGGCGGTAATCACTTTTCTCATCAAACTTCTCCTTACTGCTTGGTTTTATTGTTAACACCATGCCGGGCAGCCCCTGCCACCGCAACATACCGATACGCTGCATCAGCCCCCTGCCTTGTGGGCGGGCAGGGCCGATTGGCAGCAATGGTTATATGAATAGCGCAAATTGTCCAGAAGCACGACTCCGGATACAGGATAAATAACGCATCCACCCTGACCGGAGAGGACAGCTGGGCGCGCATGCACCCATATTTGGAAAAGCAAGTCGCATTCGATTGTATTTTTGAGTACAAAATACAACAAACCCACGTAAAACTACGTAGCTTATTTTGCCGTGCGACATCAAATTTTCAAAGTGCAAACCCGCACATGCCATGTAACAGACGAAAAAAAGCCGGTTTCTTCTGGAAACCGGCTGTTCTACCTGACGCTGGCTTAGCTTTCTTCGCCCGCAGCCTTGGCCGCAGCAGCTGCCGCCTTGGCCGCTTCAGCCGCTTCCAGCTGGGCGCGGGCTGCCGCCTTGCGTGCCAGGCGGGCCTCTTCGGCCTGACGTTCGGCTTCTTCCGCAGCAGCACGGGCACGAGCGCGCATGATGCGCAGATAATTGTCGATGGCACGCACCAGCTCACGCGTGCCTTCGTGGGTGAGTGCGGAAATGGCAAACACGCGTGGGGTGTCCACATCAAACCCCAGGCTGTCATCCGGCTGGGTCTTGGGCCAGCCATAGGCTTCCAGGAAGGCCGATACCGTCAGCTCGCGCTCTTCTTCCGGCAGCATGTCCAGCTTGTTCAGCACCAGCCAGCGCGGCTTGCCGTGCAGCTCGGCATCATACTTTTCCAGCTCGGACACAATCGCGCGCGCTTCGCGTACCGGATCGACATCAGGGTCGAACGGTGCCACATCCACAATGTGCAAGAGCAGGCCGGTACGTTGCAGATGCTTGAGGAAGCGGTGACCCAGGCCCGCACCTTCCGCCGCGCCTTCAATCAGGCCGGGAATATCGGCAATCACAAAGCTGCTGGTATCGTCCATGCGCACCACGCCCAGATTGGGGTGCAGGGTGGTAAACGGATAATCCGCCACCTTGGGACGTGCCGCCGATACCGAGCGGATAAAGGTGGATTTACCGGCATTGGGCATGCCCAGCAGGCCCACGTCAGCCAGCACTTTCAGTTCCAGCTTCAGCGTGCGCTGTTCGCCCTCTTCACCCGGCGTGCTCTGACGCGGCGCACGGTTGGTGGAGGACTTGAAGTGGATATTGCCCAGGCCACCCTTGCCACCGCGGGCAATCATCACCCGTTGGCCGTGATGGGTAAGGTCGGCCACCAGCTCGCCGGTGTCGTGGTCGGTAATCACCGTGCCCACCGGCATGTGCAGTTCGATATCGTCACCGCCCTTGCCGTAGCAATCGGCACCGCGGCCACGCTCGCCATGCTGCGCCAGGTATTTTTTGACAAAACGGTATTCCACCAGGGTGTTGACGTTTTCATCGGCCACAGCAAACACGCTGCCGCCCTTGCCGCCATCACCACCATCCGGGCCGCCAAACGGCACGTATTTTTCCCGGCGGAAACTGGCGGCACCATTGCCGCCCTTACCTGCAAAAACTTCAATCCGGGCTTCGTCGATAAACTTCATAGATCCTCCTTGAGGAGTCAGGCGTCAAGGTTGGCCATGTGCTGCACCAGCCTTCACGCCTTGCCCCTCGCCAAGCCTGCCACATGGACAAGCCGGATAAAAAAAAGCCCTATCTCACAGGATAGGGCTTTCTTGTCTGCAGAAAGCGATTATTCGCCGTCTACACCGGTGTACGGTACCACGGTAACGATCTTGCGTTGCAGAGCACCTTTAACGGTGAACTGAACATAGCCGTCAACCTTGGCAAACAAGGTGTGATCCTTGCCCTGACCAACATTTTCACCAGCGTGGAAACGGGTACCACGCTGACGAACGATAATGGAACCTGCCGGAATCAGTTCGCCACCGTAAGCCTTAACGCCCAAGCGTTTGGCTTCGGAGTCACGACCGTTGCGGGAGCTACCGCCTGCTTTTTTGTGTGCCATGACTGTTTATCCTTACTTCGAAATCGCGTCGATGCGGATTTCGGTGAAGTTCTGACGATGACCCTGATGTTTCTGGTAGTGCTTACGACGACGCATCTTGAAGATGCGGATCTTGTCACCACGACCGTGGGAAACAACAGTGGCCGTAACGGTAGCGCCAGCAACCAGCGGGGCGCCTACAACAACCTGTTCACCGTCAGCGACCATCAGCACTTCTTCGAGTACGATTTGGCTGTCGACGTCTGCAGGTATCTGTTCTACTTTGAGTTTTTCACCGATGGCAACTTTGTACTGCTTGCCGCCGGTTTTTATGACCGCATACGTTCGCATAGCTCCTAAAGAGGGAATCTTCCCCGCATCTCGCGAAGAAGAACGCGAAACTATACGCAGGGTACAAAAAGTTGTCAATAATTTCATCAGTTTAGCCGCACACCCAGACGGGGAATGGCTGTCTGCAAGGCTTTTCTGGTAACATTCCGCGCTTCTGGCTCTGCTAAAAACCAACAACTGGCTAAAACCGTGTCCACCCCGTTATTCCGTACCCTGATCGCTGAAGACATGCAGACCGTAGACCGCGTCATTCGCGCCCGTCTGCACTCCGACGTAGTTCTCATCCGCCAGGTGGCGGAATACATCATCTCCGCGGGTGGCAAACGCCTGCGCCCGGTGCTGACCTTGCTGTCCGGCAAGGCCCTGGGTTACCAGGGTGAACATCTGTACGAGCTGGCGGCAATGATTGAATTCATCCACACCGCCACCTTGCTGCACGACGACGTGGTGGACGAATCCGACATGCGCCGTGGCCGCGAAACCGCCAATGCCTTGTTTGGCAATGCTGCCAGCGTGCTGGTGGGCGACTTCCTCTACACTCGCGCCTTCCAGATGATGGTGACCACCAACAATATGCAGATTCTGCAGGTGATGGCCGAAGCCACCAACATCATCGCCGAAGGCGAAGTGCTGCAGCTGTTGAATATCGGCAATACCGAACTGTCCGAACAAGACTACCTGCAAGTCATCCAGTACAAGACCGCCAAGCTGTTTGAAGCATCCGCCCGCGTGGGCGCGCTGATTGCCCAGGGCAGCGACGCCCAGGTCAAGGCCCTGGCCGACTATGGCATGTACCTGGGCACCGCCTTCCAGATCATCGACGACGTGCTGGACTACAGCGGCGACGCCGACACCATCGGCAAAAGCCTGGGTGACGACCTGGCCGAAGGCAAGGCCACCCTGCCCTTGATCTACACCATGCGCCAGGGTGATGCCGCCGCTGCCGACGTGGTACGCCAGGCGCTGGAAAACGCCAGCCGCGACCGTTTCCACGATGTACTGGCTGCGGTACAATCCTGCGGCGCGCTGGGCTACGCCAAAAACGAAGCCATCAAAGCCGCCGAACAAGCCGTGGCCGCCATTGCCGACCTGCCGGACACCCCGGTGAAACAGGCACTGGTAGAACTGGCCCGCCTGTCGGTGGACCGCAACGCCTGATCCGGATTTAGGTCTCCGTAGTTAAATGGATATAACGGCCCCCTCCTAAGGGGCAGTTACAGGTTCGATTCCTGTCGGGGGCACCACTTGCAGTTCCAGCGAAGTCCGAAAAAATCCACAAAAGCCGCACCCAACAAGGGTTTGCGGCTTTTTTTACGTGATGCTCTACAGCAAGCTATTGTCGTTACCAGCATTCAATCATCCTGCCCCAAGTTGCTTCCCCTCTCCCTGTCCGCCGCCCGTACCGCATCGCGGTCGGGATATTCGCCGATACGCACCAGCCGGGCGATGATGGCGGCGCGGCTGCGGCCCATGGTTTGGGCGATGCTGGCGCAGTCGGGAGCGGCGGGGTTGTGCCAGCTGGCACGTAGCCGGGCGTCGTCGGTGGCGCTCCAGGCTTTGCCGGCGTTTGGGTTGCTGTCAGGTGGCTGGTCGAGGTCCGGCAGTGGCAACGGCGGCGGCTGGCTGGCCCACCAGGCGGGCTGGCCGGCTTGTTCCAGCCTTTGGTCATCGGCCTGCATGGCGCTGGTCTGGTCGGCAAAATAGCCTTGCTTCACCAACCGGGCGAGGATGGCGGCGCGGCTGCGGCCCAGCTTTTCTGCCAGTTCGGCACTGGTGACGGTGCTGGAGGTTTCCCACAGCGCGCTCAGCCGGTTGTCTTCGGCAATGCTCCAGCGCTCGCCAGCGCGGCTGTGGCCGGGACGGGCCGGGACAGATGGCGGGACGGGCTGGGCAGCGTGTTGCTTGCTTACCCGTTTTAGCTGCTGGTAGTAGTTGGCGCGGGCCTGGTCCAGCGCCGGGTCTTTCGGGGTGTGCAGGGCCTGGCCTCGGTGTAGCGGGTCCTGGCCCAGTATCAGTTGTTCGACGATTTCCAGTTCCCGGAGCATGGTGTGGCCCTCTCTTGTTTCCGGCGTGGCCAGGCTTGCCGAAGCTGGCAACGCTGCGCTTGATGATGCAAGTATGGCGGGCTTGTTGGCTGGAGGTCCATTCTTGCACTGGTGCGGCTGATTCTTGGCCTTTGTGGTGCGTGAACCGGCCCCGGGTGCCGAAGTGCAGAGTGAGCTAAGCAACTATGCCGTTAATGCGGCCACACAGCCTGTCTATCTAATCCCAATCCCCCCGCCCTTACCCTGTAAGGATGCCTCGCTTTTCTTTCAGAAAACGAGAGGGGGTTTGAAAGCCGCCATCACTGGCGGCTTTGCTTTATCGGGGCTGATGGCTTCAGGGCTTGGCCAGCGGCTGCAAGGCCCAGTCGAATACCGGTTTGAAATCGGCCGCCATGGAGCGGGCCATGCTGGCGGTAATGTGGTTTTTGTCCTGATAGCGGATGTGGCCGTTCTGGCTGGCGTAGCAGGTGCTGGCATCGCAGAAATGGTCGAAACCATCCCAGATGCGCACATTCGGCGCCTGGCTGGCCACCTTGCGCAGCATGGCCACCACGTCGGCACGCTCTGCCTCGGCGTGCTGGCGGCTGACATTGCAGGCGGCAGCCCCCAGCCGGATCACGCACTCGGGCGGCGAGCGCTGCATTTCCGGCTCCGGCAATACCAGCACCAGCTTCAGCCCCAGTTGCTGCAGGTAAGCGGCATTGCGCTGTAGTGCCTGTTGCAGCACGGCCAGCGAGGTGGCTCGGTCCAGCGGTGCCACGCCCACCTGTTTGTCCCACACGCTGTCCGGCATGCCGTTCTGCCCGGCAGCCACCACGGCAATGCTGTTTTCACCCGGTTTGTTGAGCGCGGCATAGCCGCTCCAGCGCACGTTCATCAGCACGCCGCTGACGCCCTGTTGCTTGAGCTGCGGCAGTTCGTCCCGTACCGCACGGGAGAAGTTGGTGCACCAGGTGCGCAGCTTGCCCTCGCCCACCGGGGTGACATCCGGCAGTGGCGGGCAACCGTGATACACCCGGCGCAGGATGGCAATATGCTGTTGCTGCGCCAGGGTTTCATACAGCGGCATCAGGTGGTCGGTGTGCGAATCGCCCCAGGCCAGCAGTCGGACCGGGCCATTGCGCTGGCCTTCCACGCACTGCGCCACCGGCGACAAGGGCAGGCCGTCTCTGGGCATGGCGCAATTGCCGTGCATGGCCATGGCATCACCCTTGGCTTGCAACAGTGCCTGATGACCGGACCACGGCGCGCGTGGCAGCAGGAACATGGCCACATTGCCCAGCAGCCACATGCCCACGATCATGCCAAAGCCGCTCCACAGCGTGGCCTTGGTGGCGGTGAAGGCGCGCAGTTTTTTCTGGCGGATGGGCTGCTCGACATAGCGATAGCTCAGCCAGGCCAGCAGCAAGGCCAGCACCCCGCCCAACAGCAGGTCGCGCGGCAGGCTGCGCTCACCCAGGCCCCAGTAGCGGCCCAGCGCCAGCAACGGCCAGTGCCACAGATAAAAGCCGTAAGAGAGGATGCCGATGTCGGTCCAGGGCCGACGTGCGGCCAGACGGCTGACGGCATTGTCCGCATTCAGCTGGCCGCCCAGCAGAAACAGCACGCTGCCAAGCACCGGCAACAGCACGATGACGCCAGGAAACACCATGGCTTCGTTCAGGCCCAGCACCGAGCCCAGCAACAACAGCAAGCCGATACCACTGGCCACGCCAGCACGCGGTTTCCAGCCTGCGGGCACGGGGGTGATGGCCAGCAGCGCACCGGCGGCGAATTCCCAGGCGCGGGTGGGCATCAGGTAAAAGGCGCGCGGGGTTTCGTGATAGGACAGCCACAGGCAATAGCCGAGCGAAGCAACAAAAATCAGCCACAGCAAGGGTGGCAGGCTGCGCGCCACCTTGTCTGGCTGACGTCCATTCAGGCGGTACAGCCCCCACATGATAAAGGGCCAGGCCAGGTAATACTGTTCCTCCACCGCCAGCGACCAGGTATGCAGCATGACGGTGAGGTCGGACGCGGAATTGAAATAGTCAAACGCATGCTGGAGGAAGTGCAGGTTGGCCGACAGCAGGGCCACGCCGCGGATTTCCCGGCCAAGCTTGTTCTGGTCGTCCGGCAACAGCACAAAGTAGGACAGCAGCAACACCACGCATACCATCAGCAACAGCGCCGGGCCAAGGCGGCGAAAACGCCGGGCATAGAAGGCCTTGAAGTCGATGCGGCCCTGACTGAGCAGTTCCTGCCGCAGCAAGCCGCTGATCAGGAAGCCGGAAATGACGAAAAAGATATCCACCCCGACAAAACCGCCGCCAAAGCCCGGCACGCCAATGTGGAACAGCACCACGGCCAGTACGGCCAGTGCACGCAGGCCATCGATATCGGGACGGTAACTGCCAGCATTCACGCTGGAGGAAGGACGAAGAGACATGGAAGGCCTGGCACCCGGCAGGCGGCATCGGGCTGATGCAGCGCAACAGGTGGCTATCTGTGGATAAAGAGCCGCCCATTGTATAGCGGGTGCCGGATGCGTCAAAGCACGGCGCAGCTTCGTGTTGCACTGCAAAGTCCACATGGCGCTTGTGTGGTGGGTGAGGTATACCGAAATCAGTTGCCGGCACGGCATTTGCTACGGATTTACACAACAACAGGTCGCCTGCTGTCAGATTCCGCCACCCGCCCCTGCCTACACTGGCAGGATGGCTGCACGGCCCTCCGGCCAATACGCATAGCGGGCGGTACTGGCAATACACCGTCGGGGAGAACACCTTGGTCACTTCCATCCTTCTGGACCTGATGGGCGGCGTTGCGCTGCTGCTATGGGGCCTGCACATGGTGCACAGCGGCATCGTGCGCGCTTTTGGTGCCAGCCTGCGCCGGGTGATGGCCACGGTATTGCGCACCCGCTTGCAGGCTTTTCTGGCCGGGCTGGGCATTACCGCCCTGCTGCAAAGCAGTACCGCTACCGCGCTGATGCTGTCGTCCTTCTCTGCCTCCGGCATGGTGGAGCTGGCCCCGGCGCTGGCGGTGATGCTGGGGGCCAATGTCGGCACCACGCTGATTGTGCAGCTGCTGTCGTTTGACTCCTCCGCCATCTCGCCCGTGCTGCTGGTGCTGGGTGTGGTGGCGTTCAAGCGCAGCCGTGATGCACGGTGGCGTGATCTGGGCCGGGTGGCCATTGGCCTGGGCTTGATGCTGTTGTCGCTGCACTTGCTGCTGACCAGCCTGGCCCCAGCGGAAAACGCGCCGCTGGTGCGCGAAATCCTGTCGGCCATTACCGGCGAGCCGCTGCTCACCCTGCTGCTGGGCGCAGTGCTGACCTGGCTGGCGCATTCCAGTGTGGCCACGGTCTTGCTCACCATGTCGCTGGCCTATTCCGGCTTCATTCCGCCACTGGCCGCCTGTGCGCTGATTCTGGGAGCCAATCTGGGCAGCGCGCTCAACCCCTTCATCGAAGGCTTGTCCAGCAGCAATCCGGCGCACCGCCGACTGCCGGCGGGCAATCTGCTCACCCGGCTGGCGGGCTGTGCACTATTCCTGCCCCTGCTGGCACCGCTACTGGGCTGGCTGACGCCGCTGGAAGACAATCCGGCGCGGCTGGCGGCGGATTTTCATACCCTGTTCAATGTGGTGGTGGCGCTGGTTTTCCTGCCGCCCATCCAGCCGCTGTCACGCCTGCTGTGCCGCTGGCTGCCGGACAGCAAGGCCGCGGACGACCCGGCCCAGCCGCTGTATCTGGATGCCAGCGTGCAGGGCACGCCCAGCGTGGCGCTGGCCTGTGCCGCCCGCGAAACCCTGCACATGGGCGATATCGTGGAAACCATGCTGCGCGAATCCATGCAGGTATTGCTGGGCAATGACCGCAAGCTGGCACTGGCGGTTTCGCAACGCGACAACGCGGTGGACAGCCTGTACGAGGCCATCAAGCTATACGTGGTGCAGCTCACCCGCGACAGCCTGGATGAAGCCGAAGGGCGGCGGGCGATGGAAATCATGGCCTTGTCGATCAATCTGGAACATATCGGCGACATCATCGACAAGAACCTGATGGAGCTGGCCAACAAGAAGATCAAGCATCAGCTGCAGTTCTCGCGTGAGGGCGCACAGGAGCTGGAGGCCTTTCACCGCCTGATCATCGACAATCTCAAGCTGTCGTTTACCGTGTTCCTGACCGGCGACGTCAAGGCGGCACGCCAGTTGCTGGACGAAAAAACCCGGGTGCGTGAACTGGAAATGAATGCGGCGGAAAGCCATATGGCGCGGCTGCGCGAAGGCCGGCTGGAAAGCCTGGAAACCAGTTCGCTGCATCTGGATATCCTGCGCGACTTCAAGCGCATCCACTCCCATCTGTGCGCCACCGCCTATCCGGCGCTGGAAGCCAGCGGCCAGCTGCGCCCCAGCCGCCTGCGCAAACAGGCGGTGTCCGCCACACCAGCC
The DNA here is from genome assembly GCF_030150775.1 of Aquitalea sp. NCBI lineage: Bacteria > Pseudomonadati > Pseudomonadota > Betaproteobacteria > Neisseriales > Chromobacteriaceae > Aquitalea > Aquitalea sp. Next base: position 17,863 of record NZ_JASLFG010000007.1, on the reverse strand, counting down.
AGCAGTGATGGCGCTGGCAGCGTACATCCGGCCCCGCCGCCGTCTGCCGGAGCATGCTGAGCAGAATTGTTAAGGTGTTTGCCAGGATGGCCCGGCCCACCGTGGATGCTGGTATATCTGTCAGCCTGATTCACATCTGGATGCCGCCATGCGCTTTGCCATTACCCTGACCGACCGTTTCAAGGTGCTGCTGGACCTTGCCTTGCTGGCCGGCTGGCAGCCGTTGAAAATCTTCACCTGCCCGCTGGATGGCAAGATCCACGACAACCGGCAGGTGGTGGAACACGCGGCCCGGCTGGGCATTCCCGTGCAGCTGTCGCCGCTGACCGAGGCGGACCTGGCCGCACTGGCCGACCAGGGCTGCGAAGCTCTGCTGCTGGGCAGCTATGACTGGAAAGTACCGGACTGGCGGCCTTATCTGCCCCATGCGGTGAACTTCCACCCCTCGCCGCTGCCGGAAGCACGCGGGCCGTTTCCGCTGGTGCGCGCCATTCTGGAGCAACGCAGCCAATGGGGAGTGAGCTGCCATGTGGTGGAGCCGCGCTTTGACAGCGGCGCGCTGCTGGATCAACAACTGTTTGCCCTGAGCCCCGACGAAACCCTGGCCACGCTGGAGTGGAAATGCCAGCTGGCACTGGAGCAACTGGGCCGCCGCGTCATCGCGAATTTCGCCAGTTTGTGGCAACAGGCCCAGCCGCAAGGGGCTGGCAGCTACTGGCCACGCTGGAGCGATGCCGAACGCACGCTGAACCTGCGCGGCCCGCTGGACGCCATCCTGCGCCAGTTGCGCGCCTTTGGCGATATCAACTGCCTGGCCGAGGCCAATGGTGTGGGCTTTGTGGTGCATCGCGCCCACGGCTGGCTGGAGCCACACAGCCACACGCCCGGTACACTGCTGCGCAGCGTGGACCTGTCCATGCTGTTTGCCGTGCAGGATGGTTATCTGGTGATCAGCGAATGGAGCGTGCAGCCTCCCGCTGCCATCAGCGGCAGAAGGCCGTTCTGAGCCCCCTCAGCCAGCGGCTTGCCTGATGCAAAACAGCCCGTCGTGACGGGCTGTTTTTGCGGGAAAAATGGCGGAAGCTACCACTGACCACCGAGAGCAGCAATCAAGGCCACGCTGGCGGTGTACTGGCGGTTTTTCAGGGTCCACAGGCTGTTTTCGGCGCTGATGCGGCTGTTTTGCGCAGTCAGCACATTCAGATAACTCACCACCCCGGCGCGGTACTGGTTGAGCGCAATGGTTTCCGCCCGTTGCGCCGCTGCCAGCGCTGCTTGCTGGTACTGCATTTCCTCGTCCAGCAGCGCCTGGGCCGACAGATTGTCCTCTACGGCCTGGAAAGCGGACAGCACGGTCTGGCGGTAGCTGGCCACGCTGGCGTCGTAGCTGGCCACGGCTGCGGCGGTCTGTGCGCGGCGCAAGCCACCGTCAAACAACGTCAGCGCCAGTTGCGGCCCCACGCTCCAGATACGGTTGGGCAGGCTTACCCAGTCGGCAAAGCTGCTGCTCTTGTAACCGCCGCTGGCAGTCAGGTTCAGCGTGGGAAAGAACGCGGCCTTGGCAATGCCGATTTCGGCATTGGCCTGTGCCACCGCCCGCTCGGCCGCCGCGATGTCCGGACGGCGCTCCAGCAAGGTGGACGGCAGGCCGGCTGGCAGTTGTGGCAGATGGGGCAGGGTTTTGCTGACCGGCAGCGTGAAGCTGGCCGGGGCCACACCCAGCGAGGCGGCGATGGCGTGCTCCAGCTGGGCACGGCTCAGCTGCTTGTCCACGCGGGCGGCCTGAGCGGTTTTCCAGCTGCTTTCCGCCTGCGCCACGGCATCGTCCGACACCATGCCCACGGCAAACTGGTTGCGGGTGAGCTGCAGGTTTTGCAGCAGATTGGCCTCGCTGTCCTGCAATTGCTTGAGCTGCACATCGGCAGCCACCAGTTGCAGATAGGCAGTCGCCAGCTGGGCCTGGCTGCTCAGGCGGATGGACGCCAGCTGGGCAGCACTGGCCGCTTCCTTGGCATTGCCCGCCTCCACCGCACGGCGCACCGTACCCCACAAGTCCACTTCCCAGCTGGCGCTGGCGGACAGATTGTACTGATTGCTGACGCTGCCACCCGCTGTTGTTACTCCGCGGGTTTTGCTGGCGGTACTGCTGATGGTGGGCCACAGGCTGGCTTCGGCCTGATCCAGCAAGGCGCGGGCATTGCGGTAGTTGGCCTCGGCCTGGGCAATGGTGGGGCTTTGCCGGTTGAGGGTGTCCATCAGGCTATCGAGCTGCGGGTCCTGATACACCACCCACCAGTTGCCACGCGGAGCGGCATCTTGCGGGGTGGCGGTTTTCCAGCGGCCGTCTTCCTTGTACGTTGCCGGAATGTCCATCTTGGGCCGGGTATAGTCCGGGCCGATGGCGCAGCCGGCCAGCAGCAGGCTGATCAGGCCGGCCAGTGCCAGCCGGGACGGGGTGAATGCAGACATGCGTGTCATTCCTTGTGTGCGGCGGCAGCCCGGCTGCGCCAGTTGTCACGCCATTGCTGGCACCACAGGCGGAAACGGTCCAGATACAGGTAAACCACCGGCGTGGTGTACAGCGTCAGCAACTGGCTGAGCAGCAGGCCACCGACAATGGAGATGCCCAGCGGGGTGCGCATCTCGGCACCATCGCCATGCCCCAGTGCCAGCGGCAATGCGCCAAACAGGGCGGCCAGCGTGGTCATCATGATGGGACGGAAGCGCAGCAGGCAGGCTTGCAAAATGGCATCGTGCGAACTGAGGCCCTGCTCGCGTTCGGCACTGAGGGCAAAGTCGATCATCATGATGGCGTTTTTCTTGACGATGCCGATCAACAGCAGCACGCCGATCAGCGCGATGATGTTGAATTCGCCACCGGTGGCCAGCAGCGCCAGCAAGGCCCCTACCCCGGCCGACGGCAGCGTGGACAGGATGGTGAGCGGGTGCACCACGCTTTCATACAGCATGCCCAGCACGATATACACCGCTACCATGGCCGCCAGAATCAGCACCGGCTGACTGCCCAGCGAATCCTGGAAGGACTTGGCCGTACCCTGGAAGCTGCCGTGTATCGACGATGGCAGGCCGATGTCCGCGGTCGCCTTGTCAATGGCGGCAGTAGCGTCGGACAACGAACTGCCCGGCGGCAGGTTGAAGGACACGGTGGTGGCGGCAAACTGGCTTTGGTGGTTCACCGCCAGCGCGGTATTGGTGGGCTGCCAGCGGGCAAAGGCCGACAGCGGAATCGGCTGGCCGGAGGTGGTTTGCAGATAGATGCTGCGCAGGCCTTCGGCGCTCTGCCAGTACTGGGGTGCCACTTCCAGCACCACATGGTACTGGTTGAGCGGGTTGTAGATGGTGGACACCTGGCGCTGGCCGAAGGCGTCGTTCAGCACCGAATCCACTTGCGACTGGGTCAGGCCGAGGCGCGCCATGGCATCACGGTCGAAGGTGAGCGTGGTTTGCAGGCCCTTGATTTCCTGATCGCTGCTGACATCGGCCAGCATCGGCAGCTTTTGCAGCGCCTGCTGCACCCTGGGCGTCCAGCGGCGCAGTTCTTCCAGGTCATCCCCTTGCAGGGTGTACTGGTACTGAGCATTGGCCGACCGTCCGCCCACGCGGATGTCCTGCACCGATTGCAAAAACAACTGCGCCCCCGGCTCGCGCGCCAGCCGCTTGCGCAGGCGGGCAATCACCTGATCAGCCGTTTCCGTGCGCTCGCCCAGCGGCTTGAGGCTGACAAACATATTGGCGGTGTTGCGCTGGCCGCCGCCGGTAAAGCCAATCACCTTGTCCACCGCCGGGTCCTGCCCTACCGCGTCGATAAAGCGTTGCAGCTTTTGCTGCATGGCCTGGAAGGAGATGCTCTGGTCGGCCTTGATCATGCCGGTGAGGCGGCCGGTGTCTTGCTGCGGGAAAAAGCCCTTGGGCACAATCACGTACAGGTAGACATTCAGCGCAATGGTGGCCGCCAGCATCAGCATCATCAGCGGGCCGTGACGCAGCGCCCAGCCAAGGCTGCGGCGATAGCCGGCCAGCATGGCGTCGAACATGCGCTCGCTCCAGACAAACAGCCGTCCCGGCTTGCGTTCGCCATGGCTTTTCAGCCAGCGCGCGCACAACATGGGCGTGGTGGTGAGCGACACCAGCAGCGACACCAGAATGGCCACCGACAGGGTGACGGCAAACTCGCGGAACAGGCGGCCGATGATGCCGCCCATCATCAGGATGGGAATGAACACCGCAATCAGCGACAAACTCATCGACAGCACGGTAAAGCCCACTTCACGCGCGCCCTGCAGCGCGGCCTGGAAGGGCTTCATGCCGTTTTCGATGTGGCGGGCAATGTTTTCCAGCACCACGATGGTGTCGTCCACCACGAAACCGGTGGCAATGGTCAGCGCCATCAGGCTGAGGTTGTTGAGCGAAAAGCCGCACAGATACATCACGGCAAAGGTGCCCACCAGCGATACCGGCACGGTGATGGCGGGAATGGCGGTGGCGCGGCCATTACGCAAAAACAGGAAGACCACCAGGATGACCAGCGCGATGGAAATCAGCAGTGAGCGCTCCACCTCGGACAGCGAGGCACGGATGGTGGAGGTGCGGTCCATCACCACCTGCATCTTGATGGCGGCGGGAATGGACGCCTGCAACTGCGGCAGCAGCGCCTGCACCCGCTCCACCGTTTCGATGATGTTGGCACCCGGCTGGCGGAACAGGATGATCATCACCGCCGGTTGCTTGCCCAGCAAACCGGCATTGCGCACATCCAGTACCGAATCCTTCACCTCGGCCACATCGGACAGGCGCACTGCCGCGCCGTTCTTGTAGCTCACCACCAGCGGCAGGTAGTCGCTGGCCTTGCCGGCCTGGTCATTGGCCTGTACCTGCCAGTGACGCTGGCCATCCTCGACAAAGCCCTTGGGCCGGTTGGCATTGGTGCTGGTGATGGCGGCGCGCACCGTTTCCATGCCGATACCGTAATGGTTCAGCTGTAGCGGGTTCATTTCCACCCGCACTGCCGGCTGTGCGCCGCCACCGATATTCACATCGCCAATGCCCTCCACCTGGGCCAGCTTCTGGCCGAGGATGGAGTCGGCGGCATCGTACATCTGGCCGCGGGTGAGCGAGTCCGAGGTCAGGCCGATGATCATGATGGGCGCGTCGGCCGGATTCACCTTGCGATAGGTGGGGTTGGACGGCATGCCGGTGGGCAGCAGCGAACGCGCGGCATTGATGGCGGCCTGCACATCGCGCGCCGCGCCGTTGATGTCGCGGTTGAGGTCAAACTGCAAGGTGATGCGGGTGGACGCCAGCGAACTGGACGAGGTGATTTCGGTCACCCCGGCAATACGCCCCAGCGCTCGTTCCAGCGGGGTGGCCACGGTGGACGCCATGGTTTCCGGGCTGGCACCGGGCAGCTTGGCACTGACCGAGATGGTGGGAAAATCCACCTGCGGCAAGGGCGATACCGGCAGCAGCTTGAAGGCGAGAAAGCCCGCCAGCAGGATGGCCAGCGTCAGCAGCGTGGTGGCAATGGGCCGCCGGATAAAGGGCGCGGACGGAATCATGCCTCGGCCTCTGCCTGGTCATCGTCAGCAGCATGGCCTGGACGCCGCCAGCGCCGGGCCAGCCGGTCGAAGGCCAGATAAATCACCGGGGTGGTAAACAGCGTCAGCACCTGGCTGACCAGCAACCCGCCCACCATGGTGACACCCAGCGGCGAGCGCAATTCAGACCCCATGCCACTGCCCAGCATCAGCGGCAGCGCGCCCAGCAGCGCCGCCATGGTGGTCATCAGGATGGGACGGAAGCGCAGCAAACAGGCCTGGTAGATGGCATCGCGCGGGCTCATGCCCTGCTCGCGCTCGGCCTCCAGCGCAAAGTCGATCATCATGATGGCGTTTTTCTTGACGATGCCGATCAGCAGGATGATGCCGATGATGGCAATCACCGACAGGTCGTTGCCGGACACCAGCAAGGCCAGCAGGGCACCGATACCGGCCGAGGGTAGCGTCGACAGGATGGTGATGGGGTGGATATAGCTCTCGTACAGCACCCCCAGCACGATATACATGGTGATGATGGCCGCCAGGATCAGCCACAGCGTGTTGCTGAGCGAAGCCTGAAAGGCCAGCGCCGCGCCCTGGAATCTGGTATCCAGGCTGGCTGGCATGCCCAGCTCGGCTTCAGCCTGACGGATGGCCTCCACCGCCGGCCCCAGCGCCGCGCCCTTGGCCAGGTTGAACGAGATGGTGGTGGTGGGGAACTGCCCCAGATGGTTGATTGTGAGCGCGGTCGGGCGCTGTTCGATGCTGGCCACCGTATCCAGCGGCACCGGGCCACCACTGGCGGTGGGCACGTAGATGCCCTTGAGCGACAGCGGGCCTTGCTGGTTCTGCGCGTCCACTTCCAGCACCACGCGGTACTGGTTGGTCTGGGTGAAGATGGTGGAAATCAGCCGCTGGCCAAAAGCATCGTACAGCGCATTGTCGATGGCTGCGGTGGTGACGCCCAGCCGGGCGGCGGTATCACGGTTGATGTTGACATAGGCTTGCAGGCCCTTGTCCTGCAAGTCGCTGGCCACATCCGCCAGTTGCGGCAGCTGGTTCAGCTTGTGCACCAGCTTGGGCACCCATTGCGACAGGTCGTCGGGATTGGTGGCCTGCAGGGTGAACTGGTACTGGGTGCGGCTGACACGGGTATCGATGGACAAATCCTGCACCGGCTGCAAATACAGCGACATGCCCGGCACGCTGGCGGCACTTTGTTGCAGGCGGGCCAGCACGGTGCGGATGTCATCACGTTCGCCCTTGGGCTTGAGGTTGATTTGCAGGCGGCCGCTGTTGAGCGAGGCATTATTGCCATCCACCCCGATAAAGGACGACAGGCTGTCCACCGCCGGGTCTTTCAGCAAGGCCTGCGCCAGTTGTTCCTGCTTCTGCGCCATGGCGCTGAAAGAAATACTCTGCGCTGCCTCGCTGCTGCCCATGATGGCACCGGTGTCCTGCAAAGGGAAAAAGCCCTTGGGCACCGCCACATACAGCAGCACGGTGAGCAACAAGGTGCCCAGTGCCACCAGCAGGGTGAGCTTTTGCCGTTCCAGCACCCAGCCCAGCATCTGGCCGTAACGGGCAATGATGCGGTCGAAGAAGGCCCCGCTGGCATGGTAGAAGCGGCCCTGCTTTTCTTCCGGCACATGCTTGAGCAGGCGCGCGCACATCATCGGCGTCAGGGTGAGCGAGATGAAAGCCGAAATCAGGATGGACACCGCCAGCGTAATGGCAAACTCGCGGAACAGCCGCCCCACCACATCGCCCATGAACAGCAGCGGAATCAGCACCGCAATCAGCGAGAAAGTGAGCGAGATGATGGTAAAGCCAATCTGCTGCGAGCCTTTCAGTGCCGCCGCCATCGGTTTTTCGCCTTCCTCGATGTAGCGGGCGATGTTTTCGATCATCACGATGGCATCGTCCACCACAAAGCCGGTGGCAATGGTCAGCGCCATCAGGGTGAGGTTGTTGATGGAAAAGCCGGTGAGGTACATCACGCCAAACGTGCCCACCAGCGACAGCGGCACCGCCACGGCGGGGATGATGGTGGCCGGCACGTTGCGCAGGAACACGAAAATCACCATCACCACCAGGCCGATGGCCAGCATCAGCTCGAACTCGACGTCCTCCACCGAGGCACGAATGGTGACAGTGCGGTCGCTCAGCACCTTCACATCCACCGCGCCGGGCAAGGTGGATTGCAATTGCGGCAGCAAGGCCTTGATGCGGTCGGTCACCTGGATGACATTGGCCCCCGGCTGACGCTGCACATTCAGGATGATGGACGGTGTAGTACCAGCCCAGGCTGCCAGCCGCATGTTTTCTGCCGCATCCACTACCTTGGCCACATCGCGCAAGCGCACCGCTGCGCCGTTCTGGTAAGCGATGATGACGTTCTGGTATTCCTCGGCCGACTTCAGCTGGTCGTTGCCATCCACGGTGGAGGCTTGCTGCGGGCCATCAAAACTGCCCTTGGCCTGGTTCACATTGGCATTGCTGATGGCGGTGCGGATGTCCTCCAGCGTCAGGCCGCGCGCTGCCAGTGCCTTGGGATTGCTCTGGATGCGCACCGCAGGCCGCTGACCACCGCTGAGGCTGACCAGACCCACGCCCGGCACTTGCGACAGCTTTTGCGCCAGCCGGGTGTCCACCAGGTCTTCCAGCTTGGTCAGCGGCAGCGTGTCCGAGCTGACCGCGATGGTGAGAATCGGGGTGTCCGCCGGGTTCACCTTGCTGTAGATCGGCGGATTGGGCAGGTCGCTGGGCAACAGGTTACCCGCCGCGTTGATGGCGGCCTGCACTTCCTGTTCGGCTACATCCAGCGTCAATTCCAGGCTGAACTGCAGGGTAATCACCGACGCGCCGCCCGAACTGGTGGATGACATCTGGGTCAGCCCCGGCATCTGGCCGAACTGGCGCTCCAGTGGCGCGGTAATGGACGAAGTGATGACCTCCGGGCTGGCACCGGGGTACTGGGTTACCACCTGGATGGTGGGGTAGTCCACCTCGGGCAGCGCCGATACCGGCAGCAGCTTCCAGGCCACCAGGCCGGTGAGCAGGATGGCCAGCATCAGCAAGGTGGTGGCCACCGGCCGCAGAATGAACGGGCGTGAGGGATTCATACCGTGTTCCTGCTTTTAATTGGCGGCTGAAGCGTGCGGGCGCTTGCCATTCTGGCTATTGCTGGCATCGCTGCGGTGCGACTTGCCCTTGCCACTGCCACCGGACTCAGCCAGGGCGGCGCGGTCTATCACCTTGATCTGCGCACCCTCACGCAGCTTGTCCAGGCCATCCACCACCACTTTCTGACCGGCTTTCACGCCTTCTTCGATAATGGTGTTGTCACCGGACACCGCGCCGGTTTTCACCTTGCTGATGCTGACGGTCTGGTCCGGGTTCACCGTGTAGACATAGCTGCCCACCTTGCCCTGCTGCAAGGCCACGCTGGGCAATACGGTTGCATTGGGCTGGTCGCCCAGTTGCAGGTGCACATTGACAAATTGATTGGGGAACAAGGCTGCATCGGCATTGGCAAAGCGCGCCTTCAGGTTCACCGTGCCGGTGGTGGTGCTCAGCTGATTGTCGATGGCCAGCAGCTCGCCGTCGGCTAGCTTGTGGCGGTTGTCACGGTCCCAGGCTTCCACCTGCAGCTTGCCCTTGGCCGTGCGGGCAGCGGCCAGCACCTGGCTGAGGCTGGTTTCCGGCACGGCAAACAGCACATTGATGGGTTGGGTCTGGGTAATCACCACCACGCCATTGCTGTCGCTGGAGTGCACGATATTACCGGGGTCTACCTGACGCAGGCCGGCACGCCCTGCCAGCGGGGACGTGATGCGGCTGTAATCCAGTTGCAGGCGGGCATTGGCCACCGCGCCCTGATCCAGTTTCACCGTGCCCTGATACTGGGCCACCAGCGCCTGCTGGGTATCCACCTGCTGCTTGGCAATGGAGTTCTGTGCCAGCAGCTGCTGGTAACGGGTGAGGTCCAGCCGGGCGTTTTGCAGCAGTGCCTGGTCGCGCAGCAACTGGCCTTCAGCCTGAGTCAGCGCAGCCTGATAGGGGCGCGGGTCCAGTTCCGCCAGCAGCTGACCTTTCTGCACCATCTGCCCTTCTTCAAAATGCAGGGCCATCAGTTGACCATCCACCCGGCTGTGCACCGTCACCGTGTTGGTGGCCGTCACCGTGCCCAAGGCACTCAGTTGCAAGGGTGCATCCTGCTGTGTTACCGCAGCCACGGCCACCGCTACCGGCGCACCACCACGCTTGGGTGCCGCAGCATCGGCAGCAGCCGTGCGATGGCTGTTCCACCACCAGCCCCCGGCTGCCAGCACCAGCAGTAACAGGGAGACATTGCGCAGGGTATGGGAGGGTGTGGTCGTGGAATCGGACATGGTGGTTTTCCGGATGCGTCCTGGTTGAGGCCGGAACGCCGTCTGCAATGGTTAAGCGGAGAGGCTTCCTCCGTGATCAAGCAGCGATGATAAGCAATCACCATGACACTGCCTATGCGCAAGCTGTTTACAGATGTTAATCGGCATATTCTCCGCCTTCTGTTTCAGCGGCAACACTACCAACGATAGCAACAGGCATGAAAAAGCCCACCCCGGCATGGGGTGGGCTGGCAGCGCATTATTGGCGCATTCAGATCAGAACAGCAATTCCTTGACGTTCTCCACCGCATCCTTGGCTGCCGGTGCATTGGGGTCCTTCGCTGTCGTATCGTCTACCGCCGCATCGGAGGCATTACTGCCTGGGATGGTGCCGTGGTTGTCGATCTTCAGCTCCGGATTGGTCTTCTGGAATTCCTCGTAGTAGTACTCGTCGCCACCACGCTGGCCCGCACCCGGTTTCACCACGATGCCTGCCGGCACCGGCAGCTCCACCTCGGGTACGCCCTTGAGCGCATTGGCCATGTAGTTCATCCACACCGGCAGGGCGGCTGTACCGCCATAACCGTAACGGCCCAGCGAGCGCGGCTGGTCGTAACCCACCCAGGTTGCCGCCACCAGATTAGGATTGAAGCCGACAAACCAGGCGTCCTTCCAGTCGCTGGTGGTACCGGTCTTGCCGGCCAGATCCATGCGGCCCAGGCTCATCGCCTTGGCTGCCGTACCGTAGCGCACCACGTCTTTCAGCATGGAGGTCATGATGAAGGCATTGCGCGGATCGATGGCCTGGGTGGCATTTTGCCCGGCAACCGCCGGCTGGGTCTTGGCCAGCACATGGCCGGATTGATCCTCGATGCGATCAATGAAGTAGGCCTTGATGCGGTAGCCGCCATTGGAGAACACCGAATAACCTTCCGCCATCTGCAGCGGCGTCGCGGCACCAGCGCCCAGTGCCATGGTGAGGTAGGCCGGATGCTGCTTGGGCGAGAAACCGAAACGCTGAATATACTGCTGGGCGTAATCGGTACCGACCGCCATCAGCAGGCGTACCGACACCAGGTTCTTGGATTGGGTCAGCGCACGGCGCAGGCTGATCAGGCCAGCAAACTTGCCATCATCGTTCTTCGGTTCCCAGCTGGGCGAACCCGGAGCACCCGGAACGGTCAGCGGCGCATCATTAAACAGGGTGGACGGTGTAACGCCACGCTCAATGCCCGAGGAATAAATAAAGGGCTTGAAGGTGGAGCCAGGCTGACGCCAAGCCTGGGTCACATGGTTGAAGCTGCGACGGTTGAAGTCAAAACCACCCACCAGCGACTTGATGGCTCCGCTGCGCGGATCCATCGATACAAACGCCCCTTCCACATCCGGCATCTGCACGATTTCCCAATAGCCCTTGTCATTGGCACGCACACGAATGACGGCACCGCGGCGAATCTGCTTGTCAGCCGCCAGCTTGGGGTTCAGTGCACGACGGGCAAACTCCAGCCCCTGCCCCTTGATCACCGCCACCTTGCCGCCACGCAGGTAGGCGCGCACTTCCGCCGGGCTTGCCGACAGCACAATCGCAGCCTGCATGTCGCCACTGTCGCGGATTTCAGACAGTGCATCGTCCAGTACCTCGGTCTGGTCTTCACCCTCTGCCGAGGCAAGATCGATATAGCTTTCCGGGGCGCGGTAACCCTGCTTGCGGTCAAAATCGATCAGGCCTGCGCGCAGGGCATCGTAGGCCCATTGCTGGTGATGACTGTCCAGCGTGGTGTAGACCTTGTAGCCCTCGGTATAGGCGGCATCCTTGTAGCGCTCATACATGGCCTGGCGCACCATTTCGGAAACATACAGCGCCGGCTGGTTACCATCCACCGTGGCGCTGGCCAGATGCAGTGGTTCTTTCACCGCCGCGTCGTACTGATCCTGGGTGATGAAGTTCAGCTCGCGCATGCGACGCAGCACATACTGCTGACGCAGGTGGGCACGTTCCGGATTGACAATGGGGTTATAAGCAGACGGTGCCTTGGGCAGGCCTGCCAGCATGGCCATTTCTGCCACGCTCAGTTCGGTGATCGGCTTGCCGAAGTAAGCCTGTGCTGCCGCAGAAAAACCGTAGGCACGCTGCCCCAGGTAGATCTGATTGAAGTAAAGCTCAAGGATCTGGTCCTTGGAAAGCGTATGTTCGATTTTGAAAGCGAGCAAAGCTTCATTAAACTTACGTGTGAAAGTCTTTTCACTGGAAAGGAAGAAATTCTTCGCCACCTGCATGGTGATGGTACTGGCACCGGAACGGGCATGACCGGATACCAGATTACCGACGGCAGCACGCAGAACCCCCATATAGTCGATTCCGCTATGCTGATAGAATCTTTCGTCTTCAGCAGCAAGCAAGGCCTGCTTCATCAACTGCGGGACTTCATGGATACGGGCGAAGGAGCGGCGTTCCTCACCGAACTCACCCAACAACTGGCCATCTGCCGAGTAGACGCGCAGTGGAATTTTTGGACGGTAATCCGTCAGCACATCAAGACTTGGCAAACGCGGGTAGGTTATGATGATGGCAATGGCTGCCGCACCGGCTGCCAGCACGGCCCCACCAATGACCAAGCCGGCCAGAATCGCAAGAAGTCGTTTGAACATAATTACAAATAGGCTTTCGGAAGAAAGCGGATTATAACGTCTTGTGGGAACAAGCAAGACAAACATTGACCGCGACAGCACAAAAACTGTCGCACTAGACCTATTCGGGGCCTTAACTGATGCTATCCGACAAATTACGGTTCGGGACAGACTGGCTGAATCAGCTTGGATTGGGGAAATCCAGCAATGTTCCCCTGCTTGGTCTTGATATCAGCACCACCTCCATCAAACTGGTGGAGCTGTCCAGATCAGGCAAGAACTACCAGATCGAGCGTTATGTGATAGAAAGCCTGCCCAAGGAGGCCGTGTCCGAGGGCAATCTGGTGGATATCGAAGGGATTGCCGAAGCCTTGCGCAAAGCCTGGAGACGCCTTGGCAGCCCGATCAAGAATGTCGCCATCGCCATTCCTACGGCAATGGCCATCTACAAGAAATTGCTGGTTCCGGTCAGCCAATCCGAAGACATGGAGGGCATGATCGAATCCGAGGCCGATCAGATCATTCCCTTCCCGCTGGACGAAGTAAATCTGGACTACCAGGTTCTGGGGCCTTCCAGCAGCAGTCTGGATGATCTGGAGGTGCTACTGTGCGCCGCCCGCAAGGAAAAGGTGGAAGAGCGTGTGGCCGTGGTGGAAATGGCCGGTCTGCGCGCCCAACTGGTGGATGTCGAGTCCTTTGCCATGATGACGGCCTTCGAGCAGATCCAGCAGCAATTGCCCGACCACGGCATGAATCAGACCTTTGCCCTGTTTGATATCGGTGCCAGCAAAATTCATTGCAATGTCATCCGTAACGGCCAGCAAATCTACTACCGCGAGCAGATGTTCGGCGGCTTGCAGCTGACACGCGATATCCAGCGCCGCTACGGCATCAGCTTTGACGAAGCCGAAAGCGGCAAGCGCAGCATGGCCATGCCGGATGGCTACGAATCCGAGTTGCTGCATCCGTTTGTGGATTCACTGGCACAGGAAATCCAGCGGGCGCTGCAGTTCTTTTACACCACGGTCAGCGTGTCGCAATACCTGCGCGTGGATTACATCCTGCTGGGCGGCGGTTGCAGCATGCTGGCCGGCCTGGATGATGCAGTGGCCTCCCGCACCCAGATCAGTACCATGATTGCCAACCCGTTCACGTCCATGGTGCAGTCCAGCTCCATCCGCCTGAAGGAGCTGCTGCTGGATGCCCCGGCCCTGCTGATTGCCTGCGGACTTGCCATGCGGAGGTTCGACTGATGATACGCATCAACCTCCTGCCCCACCGCGAGCAGAAAAAAGCCGCCCACCGCCTGCGCTTCCAGCTGTTTCTCGGCAGCGCCATCGGTGCCGCTCTGCTGATCATCGGCCTGAGCTATTTCATTCTGGATGCCCGTCAATCGCGCCAGGAAGAACGCAACCAGTTCCTGCAAGCTGAAATCAGCAAGCTCGATCAGCAAATCAAAGACATCGGCATGCTGAAGAAGCAGCGCGACGACCTGCTGGCACGCAAACAACTGGTAGAGCGCCTGCAACAAGGGCGTAATGATGCGGTACACATCTTCGACCAGCTGGTACGCCAGACCCCGGATGGCATCTACCTGAAAACCTTCAAGCAAACTGGCAATGCGTTCAACTTCTCCGGCTACGGCCTGTCCGGCGCACGCGTGTCCAACTACATGCGCACCCTGGCCCAGTCACAGGTGTTCAACGAACCGCAGCTGATTGAAGTGAAAGCGGCCATGGCGAACAACCAGCGCGTCAGCGAGTTCAGCCTTACCAGCACGTTCAGACAGCCTGCAGCAGCCAGTGCACCGCAAGGCCAGGTAGCACCGCAGGGAGCCAAACCATGACCTTAGACGAGTTCCGCAATCTTGACCCCAAGGACATGCCCAACTGGCCGCTGCCAGCTCAGGTGCTAGTGCTTGTCTTCATGGCCGGGGTATTCCTGTTTCTGGGCTATTTCTTTGTTCTGAGCGACCAGATGGACAAGCTGCACAGTGCCCAGCAACAAGAAGAACAGCTCAAGCAGACCTTCATCGACAAAAAGCGCCAGGCCATCAACCTGGAAGCATTGCAACAGCAGCTGAAAGAAATCCAGCTGTCCTTTGGCGCACTGCTCAAACAACTGCCCACCAAGTCGGACATGGACGCCCTGCTGACCGAAATCAACCAGGCCGGCATTGGCCGCGGCCTGCAGTTTGAGCTGTTCCGCCCCAACGGTGAGGTAAAGACAGCCGAAATGGCAGAGGTACCGATTTCGATCAAGCTGACCGGCAGCTATAACGATCTGGCAGCCTTCGTCAGCGATGTTGCCCAGCTGTCGCGCATTGTCACCATCGGAGACATCAGCCTGACCCCGGGTCAGGGCAAGGAAGCCCGCATGACTATGGAAGCCACGGCCAAGACCTATCGCGCGCTGGAGCCAGAAGAGCGCATTGCCGCGGCACAGCCGCCGAAGAAGTGAGCGTGACGCCATGCTGAAAAAAACTCTCGCCACCTTGCTGTGTCCGCTGCTGCTCAGTGCCTGTGGCAACGGCAATACCGAAGACCTGCACGCCTGGATGCAACAGGCCAGCCAGGGTCTGCGCGGTCAGATCGACCCGCTGCCCCAAGCCCAGGCCTACCAGCCGTTTACCTATAATGCCTTCGACATTCCCGATCCGTTCAATCCGGTCAAGCTGCAGATGGCCAAGAAGCAGAATGCTGCCAATGCGCCCGACTTCAAGCGCGTGCGTGAACTGCTGGAAAACTACGATCTGGACAAGCTGAAGATGGTTGGGCTGCTCAAGCGCAACAACATTACCTATGCACTGATCCGAACCCCGGAAAACAGCGTCTACCGCGTGCAACCGGGTAATTTCATTGGCCCCAATTACGGCCAGATCAAACGCATCAGCGAAACCGAACTAGTACTTTCCGAGACCGTGGAAGATCTGAACGGTGAATGGGTACAACGCGAAACCAGCATGTACCTGGATGAACAAGGGCAGAAATAATGAAAAACCATTCAATCAAACTGTTGTCGGGGCTGGGTCTGTCCATTGCATTTTCCATTGCCCATGCAGCGTCCATCACCGCGATCGACGTAGCCCAGACCGATGGTGACGCCCAGTTGCTGCAGGTGACCTTTGATGGCCCGGCCATCAAGCCCAACAGCTTCGCCATCGCCAATCCAGCTCGTGTCGCCTTTGACTTTGCCGATACCCAGGTCAAACTCCCCAAGAGCTTTGTCGAGCTGGGCAATCCCATCGTCAAGTCCGCGGTTGCCGTTGAGGCCAATGGCCGCTCGCGCCTGGTGCTGAACCTTGCACACAATGTCGCCTACAGCACCAGCGTCTCGGGCAACAAGCTGCTGGTTCGCATCAATAACAGCATGACTTCGCCACAGCAGGCGGCCACCTCGCAAGAGCAGCCAGCCAGCAACGCATCCGCCGCCAGCCAGGCCAGTGCCCAGGCTGCCGTGGCGACCACACCACTGGGGCTGGACTTCCGTCGTGGCCGCGGTGGTGAAGGACGCGTGGAAATCACCCTGCCTTCCGAAGGCACACCGGTTGACGTGCGCCGTGAGGGCAAGAATCTGGTACTGGATGTACTGGGTGCCAACCTGCCGCGCTCGTTGGAAAAACGCATGGATGTCAGCGACTTTGCCACCCCGGTGGACAAGGTAATAGCCAGCAATCAGGGGCGTAACAGCCGCATCGTGGTGCAGCCGCAAGGCGACTGGGAATTCTCCTCCTATCAGACTGAACGCAAGCTGGTGGTGGAAGTACGCAAGGTGGCAGTGGAAAGTGCCAGCAAAAACGAGCTGAACAGCAAGCCGCAATACAAGGGCGACAAGCTGTCGCTTAACTTCCAGAATATCGAAGTACGTACCGTATTGCAGGTGATTGCCGAATTTACCGGCCTGAACATCGTCACCAGTGATTCGGTAACCGGCAACATCACCCTGCGCCTGAAAGATGTACCGTGGGATCAGGCACTGGATCTCATCCTGCAAACCAAGGGCCTGGATCAGCGCCGCAACGGCAACATCATCAATATTGCACCGCGTGAGGAGCTGCTCAATCGCGACAAGCAGATCCTGGAAGGCAAGCAGCAGCTGAATGCGCTGGAGCCGGTACGCTCGGAAACCTTTGTGCTGCGCTACCGCTCGGCCGAGGACTTCAAGAAGATTCTGGATGGCAGCACCACCACGGCAGGATCCAGTTCGACAGGTAACAGTGGCGGCAACGGCCTGCTGTCGGCCCGTGGCAGCTTCATGATCGATCCGAAAACCAACACGCTGATCATCAATGATACCCAGACAGTGATCGACAAGATTCGCGATCTGGTGACCAAGACCGACATCCCGGTCAAGCAGGTGCTGATTGAAGCCCGCATCGTGGAAGCGACCGACGACTGGAGCAAGAGCCTGGGCGTGAAGATGAGCTTCGCCAAAGTAGGGGGCAGTACCTCCATCGGCAGCACCATCTCTGACGCGCTGGCCAACAAGGCCCTGGGCAACACCGCATCGACCTCCGGCAATGCCGGGGTCAATCTGGGCCTCTCCGGTACCTTCAACTCGATCGGTGCCGTGTTCAATGCCGGTTCCAGCGGGCTGATCGGCCTGGAACTGGATGCCATGGAAACCGGTGAAAAAGGCAAAATCCTGGCCAATCCACGCATCATGACAGCCGATCGGGTGGAAGCAAGCATCGAGCAGGGTACGGAAATTCCGTATCAGGAGGCCAGCTCCAGCGGTGCCACTTCGGTATCGTTCAAAAAAGCCAACCTCAGCCTGAAGGTGACACCGCAAATTACCCCGGACAACCGTGTGCTGATGGAAATCCAGATCAACAAGGACAGCGTCAGCAGCACCCTGTTTGTCAACAGCACTCCGGCCATCGACACCAAGGTGGTGAAAACCCAGGTGATGGTGGAAAACGGCGGCACCGTGGTGATTGGCGGTATCTACCAGCAAACGCTGGATACCACGGTCAACAAGGTACCGCTGCTGGGTGACATCCCCTTCCTGGGAGCCCTGTTCCGCAGCAAGGTGGACAAGAACAACCGCTCCGAGCTGCTGGTATTCATCACACCCAAGGTGGTGGAAGACCTGAACCTGCAAAATCGCTGAACACGGGACATCTGCACGCATTTTGTCGTCTGCCCGCGCAGACAGACCCAGTCAGCATCAGCTACAATGCCTGCCATGGAGAACATGGCAGGCAATTTTTTTCTTGTCGGGCTGATGGGTGCCGGCAAGACCACCGTAGGCAGAGCCCTGGCACGCAAGACCGGCAAAACCTTCTACGACTCGGATCATGAAATC